>CAVIPZ010000173.1:0-4132 GCA_963644715.1 bacterium
CCCGTGACCTCCTGACTGCCAGTCAGACACTCTAGCCAACTGAGCTAACGCCCCATAAAGCGGCGGCAAAAATACACTTTTTTTAAAACGACAGACACTTTCGTTAAAATTATTGTTCATCTTTTTATGGCAAGTGAGACTGCCAAATTGTCAGAGTTTGCGATTTGGCAATGTTGTTGCTTTCTTGCCTCCGGTTTTTGACGTGTAAGGCGTCAAGGAAAGGAGAAAAACAGAATGAACACGAATAATCTAACAATCAAAACCCAGGAAGTGATTTCAAATGCCCAGATGATGGCTATGCGAAATCAGAACCAGCAGATTGAGACCCTGCACTTGCTGAAATCCATGCTTGATGTGGACGACAATGTAGTCCCCTTTCTGCTGAAGAAACAAGAATGCAATCCTAAAACGATAGCCACGGTCGTTGACCGCGAAATCAGTCGTTTGCCTAAGGTTACTGGCGGTGAAACCTATCTTGCCGGCAGTGCCCAGACAGCTTTGCAGAAAGCTGTACTCTTTTGCGAAAGCTTAGGCGATGAATTTGTCTCCCTTGAGCACCTGCTTTACGGCATCTTTGCCGCCAACGACAAAACTTCACAAATCCTGAAGGATGCCGGAATGACGGAAAAAGGACTAAAAAGCGCCATCGACGAGTTGCATAAGGGCAGCAAAGTCACCAGCGCCAACAACGAGGAGACTTACAATGCCTTGAACAAGTATGCAAAGAACTTGAACGACATGGCTCGCCAAGGCAAGCTTGACCCCGTAATCGGGCGTGACGAGGAAATCAGGCGTGTGTTGCAGATTCTCTCGCGGCGTACCAAGAACAACCCGATTCTGATTGGCGAGCCCGGCGTAGGCAAAACCGCCATTGCCGAAGGGCTGGCACAAAGACTTGTCAGCGGTGATATTCCAGAGAACTTGAAAACCAAACAGTTGTACTCGCTAGATATGGGCGCGCTGATTGCAGGTGCCAAGTATAAGGGCGAGTTTGAAGAACGGCTCAAGAGCGTCATCAATGAGGTGGTTTCTTCAAACGGTGAAATCATCCTCTTTATCGATGAAATACACACGCTTGTGGGTGCAGGCGCTTCGGGTGAGGGGGCTATGGATGCCGCCAACATCTTGAAGCCCGCACTGGCCCGTGGCGAACTTCGCTCTATAGGCGCTACAACACTGAATGAATACCAGAAGTATTTCGAGAAAGACAAGGCTCTTGAACGCCGGTTCCAACCTGTCATGATTGACGAACCCGACAAGTATTCCGCCATCTCCATATTGAGGGGACTGAAAGAGCGGTACGAGAACCATCATCAGGTGAAAATCCTGGACGAGGCCATCATTGCAGCCGTAGAACTGTCACAGCGCTATATCGGCGACCGTTTTCTTCCCGACAAGGCTATTGACCTTATCGATGAGGCAGCTGCAAAGCTGAAACTCGAAATCAACTCTGTTCCCGAAGAGTTGGATGAGGTGGAACACAAAATCAGCCAACTCGAGATTGAACGCGAGGCCATTAAGCGTGAAAACGACACGGCAAAGGTGGAAGACCTGAGCAAGAAGATCGCTGAATTGCAAGAGAAACGCAATGTGATCTCTACAAAATGGCGCAGCGAAAAGGAAATCATGAACAAAATACAGCATTGTAAGGATGAAATAGAGCGTTATAAGATTGAGGCGGCCAACGAAGAACGCCAAGGCAACTACGGCAGAGTGGCTGAATTGCGCTACGGACTCATCAAGAGCGATGAAGACCAGATGGTGAAACTGCAGAAAGAACTGGAAGCGCTGCAGGGCGATGATGCCATGATTGACGAGAAAGTGGGCGCTGATGACATCGCCGAGGTGGTGGCCCGCTGGACCGGAATACCTGTGGCCAAGATGATGCAGAGCGAGAAGTCGAAACTGCTGCATCTTGAAGAAGAACTGCACAAAAGGGTGATAGGGCAGGACGAGGCAATTTGCGCCGTGGCCGACGCCATACGCCGTAGCCGGGCCGGGTTGCAGGACATGAAACGGCCTATCGGTTCCTTTATCTTTATGGGTACTACAGGCGTGGGCAAAACCGAGTTGGCAAAGGCTTTGGCTGAATACCTGTTCAACACCGAAGACGCTATGATCAGGTTCGATATGAGCGAATTTCAAGAGTCTTATTCGGTGTCACGGCTGATAGGCTCGCCCCCAGGATATGTGGGATATGACGAGGGCGGCCAATTGACTGAAAAGGTGCGCCGGAAACCCTATTCCGTCGTCCTCTTCGACGAAATCGAAAAAGCGCATCCCGATGTGTTCAATGTGTTGCTGCAAGTGCTTGACGACGGCAGATTGACAGATAACAAGGGACGGGTCGCAGATTTCAAGAACACAATTATCATAATGACCTCCAATTTGGGCTCCAACATCATTCAAGACAACTATGCCGACAGGGCAAACTACTCCGATGTGGAAGTCTTTGAACGTACCAAGGCCGAGGTCACGGATTTGCTCAAGAAGACCCTCCGCCCTGAGTTCCTGAACCGTATTGATGAGATTGTGATGTTCCAGCCGTTGTCAAAACGCGAAATCCGCTCCATTATCGACTTGCAGATAGCACAACTGCAGAAGTTGCTCGAACCGCGGAACATAAAGCTGGAATTCAGCCAGTATGCCTTGAATCTGCTGCTTGAGTTAGGCTATGACCCTGTCTATGGCGCGCGTCCGCTCAAGAGAGTCATCCAGAAACGGATACTGAACGAATTGTCGAAAATCATCTTGGCCGAAGACATCGACCGCGACTGCACCATTATGGTTGACTCGGTAGAGGACGGCAAATTTGTCTTCTACAAGAAATGACAAAAAGATTGTTGAATAACAAAAGGGGAGGCGTGAAAACGCCGCCCCTTTTTTGCTATTTTTGCACCCCGATAATCCACCCCGAAATCATGACCGACAACTATCTGCTATTAGGAGCCAAAAAGAGACTGATCGAAGAACTGCGTCAGTCCGGCATCACGGACGAGAATGTGCTGAATGCCTTTGACATAGTGGAGCGGCACCGGTTTGTGGAATCTTTTCTTTGGGACAAGGCATACGAGAACAAAGCGTTGAAACTGATGAACGGGCAGACTATTTCGCATCCGTTCACGGTTGCGTTCCAGTCGCAACTGCTGAAGATACAGAAAGGCGACAAAGTGCTGGAAATAGGCACAGGGTCAGGCTTCCAGGCGGCGATATTGAGTGCGATGGGGGCGTACGTCTATTCGATAGAACGTCAGGAGGTGTTGTACAGAAGCGCGAAACGGTTGCTCGAGCAGATTGACAACCGCATCGCCCTCACCTTTGGCGACGGATTTCAGGGCTGGCCTAAATTTGCGCCGTACAGCAAAATCATCGTCACTTGCGGAGCCCCCTACATTCCTGAAGCCCTGCTACAACAGCTCAAGCCCGGCGGCATTATGGTGGTTCCTGTGGGCAATGAGTCACATGCCATGAAGCGTGTCACAAAGATCGAAGACTGCAAATATGAAGAAGAAACATTCGGGGATTTTCTCTTCGTGCCTATGCTAAAAGAAACCGTTTCCAGATAGGAAAGCATGAAGACAACGGCATTCATATTTGCGGCGGGACTGGGCACGCGGCTCTATCCGCTCACGGCCACTAAGCCTAAAGCCTTGGTGTGTTATCAGGGAAAGACGATGCTGGAACATGCTATCGACAAGATTGTGGCTGCCGGTATCCGCCACATCATCGTAAATGTACACCATTTTCCCGACCAAATCATCAGATTTCTCGCTACGCACAAAAAAGATGCCCGTATCGAGGTGTCAGACGAAAGGGCATATCTCAGAGACACGGCCGGAGGTTTGAAGTTTGCCGAGCCAAAGCTGCGCGACAGCGACCTGCTTCTCCTTTACAATGTGGACATACTCTCCTCAATAGACCTCGGTGCTTTTGTGCGCCAACATGTCGGCAGCGCCGCTGATGTCACGCTTGCCGTGCGCCGCCGCGAAACGTCACGTTACCTTGTGTTTGAAAAAGAGACCCTCGACTTGTGCGGATGGAAGAACATCAAGAGCGGCGAAACCATACTTCCGAAACCGCCACGGCAATCTCTCGAACTGGCTTTCAGCGGCATTCATCTGATGAACCGCCA
>CAVIPZ010000174.1:0-4078 GCA_963644715.1 bacterium
GGGAAATGTTCATCTTGTTGTATTCGGTATAGAACCTGTCCTCAATCTGGCGGTAAGCAGACAAGGCCTCGTTCCATTTTTCCTGTCTTTCATAAAGTTGTCCCATCTTGAAAAGGGCTATAGGCGTAAAGAAAGGATCTTCGCTTTTAGCAGCTTTCTTGTAATACTTCAATGCGGTTGCCTCATCGCCTTGCTCATCGTAAAGGTCGCCGATGGTTGCCTGACATGCGTACCAGAGCACATCTTCTTTCTTCTTGAACTTTTTGAGATAAGAGAGCGCTTCGTCTTTCTGTCCGAGTTTAAGATAGCAAAGACCGGCATAATAACGTGCCGTATTTGCCGTCTTGGTGAGTTTATAACTGCTGGCGATAGAGAGGAAGCCATCGTTCTCGTCGTTGCCCTCCAAAGCCTGATTGAGCGAAGTGGAATCGCCCGCCATAAAAAGGTTGATCGGCGTAGTCATCTGCGCAGAGGCTTCGCCGTTCCTTTTCTGTATGTAGAAGCGGTTCAAGGCGATGAGCGCGCATGCTATCACCAAGATGCCGACGAGGACACCATAAATGATGTTCTGATATTTATTGAAGAAAGCGAGAATCTTTGTTACAATGTTTTCTTTATTCTCTTGCTGGTCAACTTTCTTTGTGCCTACTTTTTCGTTACTTGCCATAGCTGTTGATGATAATGATTTTTTGAGGCGCAAAAATACATTTTTTTTTGATGTGTCTGACCATTTCGCCATTTAATATTATCAGTCGTCAACCGAAAGAGCCAACTGATTGCGGCAATGGCAGGACTGAAATGAAAAACGGAATTTAAGACTTAAGACTTTTTCGTCCCGCGCACAAGCCTCGGGCTGACGTAAGACGTAATGAGGAATTGAGGAGGGACAACACGCGTAACGCCTCTAAGTACTAAGTATTGTTTCGTGCGGCGGGCCTGTTCACACTGCCGAGCCACACATCTTTTTTTGTACTTTTGCCGCCTGATAAAAAAACAACCACCTAATCCAGAAGTGTTACTGATGGAAAAGCGAATTGGAACAATAACAATACTTGTGCTCGACCGCAGCGTTGCGCCGATGGTGAACAGCGTGATTTCAGACAATGCTGAGATTGTGCTTGCGCGCCAAGGGCTTCCTTTTCAGCACCGCAATGTGGCAGTCATATCCCTGATAGTAGAGGGGACTGTCAACGAAATCAATACACTTTCCGGGAAATTAGGCAGAATCGACCATGTTGAAGTCAAGGTGGCTGTAACCAAACTGGCATAGCATCTCGATTTTTGAATGATTTTTTACACAACAAACAACAATAAAATACATAGTACAATGAAATTCAACCCGGAAAAATGCAGAATCCCTGACGAAATAGGGAAACCTTTCATCGATGCTGATGAATTGTGGGACTACATCAACAACACCGTTAGCACGCCCGAACGGGTACACGAAATCATCAAGAAGTCGCTCGACAAGAACCGCCTGACCCTTGAAGAGACTGCGGTCCTCATCAACACAGAAGACCCCGCGCTTGTGGAAGAGATCAAAGAGGGTGCGCGCGAACTGAAACGTCGCATCTACGGCAACCGCATCGTGCTGTTTGCACCGCTGTATGTAGGCAACTATTGTATCAACAACTGTAAATACTGCGGATTCCGCTCCTCGAACAGCAACCAGATCCGCGCCACGCTTTCAGACGAGGAACTTGTACACAATGTTGAAGCCCTCGAAGACGACGGCCAAAAGCGTCTTATTTTGGTTTATGGCGAGTCGCCCAAATACTCGCCGGAATACATTGCCCACACTGTCGAGTTGACCTACGCCACCAAGAAAGGCAAGGGCTCTATCCGCCGCGTCAACATCAACGCCGCGCCGCTGGATGTGGAAGGTTTCCGTACCGTCAAGAAAGCCGGCATCGGCACCTACCAGATTTTCCAGGAGACCTACCACCCTGAAGCCTACAAACTTTACCACCCCGCCAACACCCGAAAAGGCAACTACGAATGGAGACTCACCTCTATGGACCGCGCCCAGGAAGCCGGCATCGACGACAACGGACTTGGCGTGCTCTTCGGTCTTTACGACTGGCGTTTTGAAGTGATGGCCATGATCCGCCACACCAACCATCTGGAAGCCTGCTTCAATGTAGGGCCGCACACCATCTCTTTCCCGCGCATCAAGGACGCTTCAGGGCTCGACATCGACCGCAAATATATGGTTGACGATGACACGTTCGAGAAAGTCATCGCCATTTTCCGCCTTGCCGTCCCCTACACCGGCATGATCCTCACCGCCCGCGAAACCGCCGAGTTCCGTTCTAAAGCCATCCAATACGGCATCTCGCAAATCGACGGCGGCACTAACCTGCAAATCGGCGACTACAAATACCACAACAAAGAAACCGAGAAAAACACCGACAAGGTTGAAGACCAGAACCTCGACCGCGAACAGTTCAAGGTGGGCGACGACCGCACATTAGGCGAGATTATAGACAAACTGCTCGACGACAACTACATACCGAGTTTCTGTACCGCATGTTACCGTCTGGGGCGCACAGGCGAACATTTTATGGAATTCAGCGTCCCCGGCTTCATCAAACGCTATTGCACGCCTAATGCCATCCTGACCCTCAGCGAGTATCTGGTGGACTACGCCAAACCCGAAGTGGCTAAGAAAGGCTGGAAAGTCATCGAAAACAATATGGAAAATGTGGACGAAAAGTTCCGCGACGAACTGAAAAGCCGTATCGAACGCATCAAGAAAGGCGAACGCGACCTTTATTTCTAAAAGGTTGCCGGCAAAAGCAATCTGCTGAATTTTAGTATTATATTACAGAGGGATGGTTCTGGTTATCGCAAGATTTTCAGAACCATCTCTTTTAACAGTTCCCCCTCTGTGCAATTGGTGTCCACCCCTTTCGACTTGACATCATATTCACGGAGCACCGACATAATGTACGCGAGGCGAGGCAGCGTGTGGCTTTGGGCATATCCTACATTCCGGCTCACAATAGAGGGCGGAAGATTGCCGTAAATTTCACGGAGTGTTGTTTGGCTCTTGTCAGGCGACAAATGATACAGCACCATTTTCTGGTAAAAATTATACAGCATCAGAATCGTCTTGATGTTCGGGTTATCTTTGAGGTGCTGCGTAAAATTGAGGGCTACTTTGTAAGCCCGTTGCGCATCGTGCCGTCCCAAAGCCTCCTGCAACTCAAAAATATTGTACTCTTTGCTGATTCCCACATACTTTTCAACAACATCCGGAGTTATAGTCTGGCCTTTGGGCAACACCACCTTCAGTTTTTCAAATTCATTGTAAATGCGGGAAAGGTTATTGCCAATATGTTCGGTAAAAATGGAGGACGTTTGCGGTTCAATGCCGAAGCCAAATTGTTGGGCCGTTTTCTGCACCCAACCCGAAAGTTCCCAATCCTTTACCCCGACCGACTCAAACACTACCCCATGTTTTTCGTACGGTTTGTACTGGGCAGCCTTAAGTTTTCCATACTTGTAGCAAATCACCAGCACGGCAGTGCTGACCGGGTTCTCAACGTATGCTTTCAATTTGTCTATGTCTTTAAGGTCTTTGGCTTCTTTGACGATAACCAGCCTGAAAGGGCTTCCGAACGGATACTCCTTGGCGGTTGCGGTGATGTCGGCAGCAGAAGTGTCCTTCCCGTAAACGACTACTTGGTTAAAGTCGCGCGCCTCGGGATCGATGACTTTGTTCTCAAAAAAACTGCATATACGGTCAATGTAAAACGGTTCTTCGCCCATCAACAAATAAACGGAGGCAAACTGACCCTTTCTGAGTTGGCTTTTTAATTCATCGTATTTAATCATAACCAATCATTGAATAATGGCGACAAAGATACAAAATTGGACTTACACTCTACCATTCTGTTCTCTATGCACCACGGCTGCCGCACGAAACAGAATTTAGAGCTTAGAACTTAGAACTTAGAGGCGTTATGCATATTGCCCCTCTTAATTCCTCATTCCTAATTCAATAATTGTCCAATTCATAAGCCCTTTGCCTTCCGCATCGAGTTCGAGGGCCAGGCCGATGACGGTGCGGCCG
>CAVIPZ010000175.1:0-4076 GCA_963644715.1 bacterium
CATTTGCCGTCCGCAATGTCCATATTTCCTCGTCTGTGTTTTCTCAGACAGCAACAACAAAAAAGGGCTGGACGGTTCCCAACCCTTATATATATAATATTGTATCGTATCTCTTTTTATCGGATGATGGAGACAGAGCCGTTGTACTTCACCACTTTTGCTTTGCCTTTATAATAGAAAGAGTAGTAATAGACACCATCGGACAGCCCTGTGCCGTCAAAGATTTTGCTGCCCACTTCTATTGTTCCGTTGCGAGAGAACGTATCGTAGTTTTTGGCCTCATAGACACGTTTGCCCCAGCGGTCGAAGATGACCAGTTGGTTGTTCCTGTACTTGTCAGGGTCTTCGGGGTTGATGTCAGTGTTGAGGTTCTCGATAGCGAAAACGTCGTTATATCCGTCTCCGTTAGGGGTTATCACGTTCGGGAAAACAAGGTCTTGTTCAATCACGACAGTATGTACGATTTCGTCGGAGCAGCCTGCGCCCGTTTCGATGGTGAGTTTCACGTCATAGTCGCCCCATTGTGCGAACGTATGGGTAGGAGAAACATTTGTTGAGTCCATTTCACCGTCGTTGAAATCCCAGCGGAAACTTGTTGATCCGTCGGTCAAGAGTGTAGAGTCGGCATAGTTGTGGAAATAGACCTCTCCGTTGTTTTCGCTCATCAGTGAAACCTCCGGGTCTGGAGTAAATTCAGCAATTGGCTGGGCATGTACGGTCAAATATTTCCATCGTATGAGCGTGTCGGTGCAGCCCTCTTTTGTGGTTGCGTTGATACAAACAGAATATGTGCCGGGTTCTTCGATTTTGAACGTGGGTTCGCGTTGGTTAGAACTGAGTATGGTGCGTGCGTTCTCGTCCAGGATCCACCACTCATATTGAGCGTCGAGCGGGGTTGAGTTGTTTGTGAACTTCACCGTGAGCGGCGCGCAGCCCTCTAATGAACTTGACGTATAGTCGAACAGCGGCATCTCGTTGATGATGACATTGATGGTGTCAGACCCGCGGCAGGTGAGCGAGCCGTCTTCGTTGCTGGTGGCCACCTGAACACTGTATTGTCCGGCACTGATGACTTCAATGTCCTCGGTGCGGTCGCCCGTGTTCCAAAGGTAAGTGGTGTTGGGCTCCGAGTAGTTGGATTTGATGATCATCTCGTCGCCGTAGCAGAAATTGACATCCTCGCCCAGTTCGGGTTTCGGAGACTGCACTACGACGATGGTCATAGTGGTGTCGTAGTTGCAGTTGAGGTTGTCAATTACGCGAGCCGTATAGTTGATGGCGCCAGATTGGGTAGGGACGGCGATGTTGCCCTCGCTGCCCAGACCGAGCAGCAGAGCGGTGTCAACCGTCACGTCGTATGACCAGTTCTGCGGCACCAGGGCAGGGTTCAAGGCAAGTTCCCAGCCGCACACATAGCCGTTGTCGGAAGACCAGCCGTCCATAACCTCGATGGACCAAGTGCCGTTGAGCGGGCAGTTTTGCAGGCTGGTGTAGAAGTTGTCGTCCGGGTGATATACATTGGTCATCATGCGGGTGTTGGTAGAATCTACGTAGTTGCCGTTGATATGGTTGCAGTTCTCATAGACGTAACTGTTGCCGCAAGCATAACTGTAGCCTTGTGTGGTATTGTTTGACCAGCAGTAGTTCCAGCAAGTGCCCATCGTGTTCTGGTTGGGGTCGCACTTGTCGGAGCCGTCCGGTTCATAGTATTGGCCAAAGAAAGCGTAACTCGAGCCGGAGGCGTTCCAGCCGCGGGCGTTTTGTGGAATCTGGCTCGAGCATTGTGCCGAACCGCTCCCCGACCATTTCATAATGGAGGAGTATTGTCCGTTGGGGCAGATGAGCCGGATCCAGATGTCGCCGATATAGGAGTGCTCAATAGCGAGTTGAACATAGAAGATGTCGTTCACCGAGGTGATTTTCGCATTCGGGGAGAAAGCGGTGAACGTTACCGGCGAGAGGTACGAGCACGTGCCGTTGCAGGGAATGCCGTCGGGCAGGAAGATAGTGTCGGCCACGGCCAGCGTGGTCAGCTGTTCGTGTTTGATGGTATCGACCTGGATGTGAGAGGACTCGTCGTAGCCGTAGGTGAGGTCAATCGTGTCGCCCGTACAGACATCCGGGAAGCCTACCAGTTCGCGGACCGGGTTGGAGGAGGTGCGCACGCGGAACGTGCGGCGGTTTGTCGATTCGCAGTCTATCTGGTCCTTTATCAGCAGGGAGACGTCGTAACCGCGCCCCTCGGGGAAGGTGTAGTCGAGCGTAGTCATGCCTAAGCTGTCGAAGGTCTCCACGCCGAGATCCCACACAAAGGTGCATGTCTGGTCGCTCTGCGTATAGTTCACGTTGTTGTCGGGATACATGCCGCGGGCCACGAGATGGACGGTTTCGCCGGGGCAAACATCGAGGTAATAGTAGCCGTCATCCTGAAGAATGGGGTACTTGTTGGAGTGGACGCGGTCGAAGGCGATATTGATGCGCTGGCAGAGTTTGGTGCAGGAGGTGTTGATCTCGAAGCCGCCGCCTTCATTTGAGCCGTCTGTCTTGAACCGTATCGTGATGTCGCCCGAGAGGTTGCGCATAGTGGCGGCAAAGGAGATGGTGGTAGTGCCGTATTCCGTGACCAGGCTGTCGTTGAGCGCGGCCAGCAGCATCGAGTCCACCACGTTAGGGCCGTCATAGATGAACAGCGTGTCAGAGGGGTGTACGTTGAAATGGCTCAGGTTGATGGTGACTTGCACGGCCGACAGCGACGGATCTGTCGAGTTGGAGTGGATGGTCAGCCGGTCGTCGCGGTTGGCGGTGTAGTTGCCGTTTTCGCCGCCGTTGTCAAAGACGGTCAAGGCGCATCCTGACTGAGGGCTGGAGGCCGACCCTAAGATGAGCGTCTGCGCGTTGGCAAATGCCACTCCGCAGGCAAGCAGAAAAAATAGAATTGTCTTTTTCATATCTGTGTTATTTTCTTTTGCTGTTTTATTCTTGCGGCAAGACTTTTTGACGGTGTGCCGTCAAAGTCTGCCGTTTTCATAGTGTCAATAGACGTATTCTTTGAGGTTGGCCGACTCGGCTGCTTCGTACGCGTTTTTGGAGAGAATCAGGATATAGTACCCAGGCGTGCGGAGCGGGATGACATTAGTTCTGGTGTCGTCCTGCGGGAAATCGTACAGGTTGTAGTTTATGAAGCCTGAACTTATAATCTCCGCCTCGTCGGGGGTGACACCCTGTTTGGCGTAGAATTCCAGACTTTGGAGCATATTGACGTCCCCGTCGTATTTGGTGGCGACGTTGGCCATGTTGGTGAGCCGGTAATTGAGCCTGAAGAGCCGGGCGAAGTCGTTGTTGTACATATCCTCGATTTCTTGAGGGGTGAATTGTTCGTACATCCGTTGGTTCAGCACGAAATCGCTTTTCGGCTTGCTTCGCTGTGCAAAACTGGCAAATACGAAAGCGGTCATCAATACGGTCAAGATAATTTTCTTCATAATACTATGTTTTTTAATAAGCGTGCAAAGATAGCAAAATATCGTTTGTCGGAAACTTCTGCGTTTCCATATTTTTAAGTCGTGACGGATGGCGCAGATGTTACAGCCGCTCACACATTTTTTGCGCCAGGTAAAAAGAAAGGTTCAGGGGCAAAAAAATAAACTGGCAGGAGACGACGGGTGTATTGAAAAAAAGCGTATCTTTGCAGACTTTTTGAAGTGAAAAGCCGCAAGAGGGCGAGAGAGAAGGGGAGGATGCTTGCAACTATTTGATTTTCACGGACTGTAATATAAGAGACGGACGGATTTGGCGATGGAGAAATTATAGTTTGAACAGTTCAGTAGTTGCACTTTTGCTTCAGAAGTGCGCTATTTTTTTATAGAGAAAGATAAAATGAATTAATAACAACAATTAAATTAAATTGTAGGGATGAAAAAGATTAAAATTACGCAGGTAAGAAGTGCAGTTGACAGACCTGCCCGTCAGAAAAGGTCATTGCAGTCATTAGGATTGCGCAAAATGCATCAAACGGTAGAGCATGAGGCTACCCCTCAAATTTTGGGTATTGTCGATGCCGTCAAGCATCTGGTATC
>CAVIPZ010000176.1:0-4048 GCA_963644715.1 bacterium
GGCTAACAACACTTACAACAACGTTCAATACAAAGAAAACTACGGTCCTTTGAGCATTAAGGTCATCGACCCGCTTCAGGTGAAACCATACGACTATGTTGTGAAGTTCCTCCCAAACAGCGTTTCCGAGGATGTGAACGACAGCACCGAATGGCAACTCATCATCTCTGACGATGTTACCGACGAAGAACTTGCCGAACTTGGCCTTAACCGTGTAACTACCGCAGGCATGCCTATTTCGATGACTAACGAAGAACTGTTCCTTGACTTAGGTATTTCTATTTCCATCAAGAATTACAACTTTGCCATTCACCAGAACGACCTTGACGAATATGTAGTCAATTCAGCTGGCGGTTACACTTACGCAAACCTCGCTAAATATGGTCAGGTTGACTTCATTGACGCAACTGTTGAGTACTCTGGCGACATACAGTGGCTTGACTTCGTTGCCGACCAAGAGGGTGACTATCCTGCAAACTGGATTCATGCCGGTCAGCAGTCTTCAGGCAAATGGGAAACCAATACTGTTCAAGAAGGCGCCGAAGACAAATACTATCAGTGGCGTACTGAAGATATGTGTACCATTATGGCAGCCAAGACTTTGAACAAAGATGAAAAATCACGTGGTTTCAAAGATCCGGAGCAACAGTTTGAAGGTGTTCTCGACGGAACGTGGGCTCCGTATGTGCTTTCTTCTCCGTATGATGGCGGTCCGCAAGCCAAGTACCTTGTTCCTGATAATGTTTACTACGGACAAGGCGAAGGCTCGCCTCAACCTGCTTACTTCGATTTCACAGCTATTGCTGCACAGCCTTACAACCCTGGTTACAACCAAACGCTTACTAACCTTTACTCTGTTGACGTTGTCCTTACGCCTGACCAGAGCAAATGGACCAGAGCAGTCGTCCTTGAGGCCGGTGCTGCAACCCAAGCCAATGACTATAAAGTCATTCAAGAGTTCAACGGTCAGACTTACCGCAACGTAAGACACGAACCTAAAAACGCTCCTTCTGTCGGCAAAGACGGAAAGCCCGACAACAGCGGCACTACTGGTTTCGGCTGGTTCCCTGGCTATGCTATCAACGTGGAGACAGGTGAGCGTTTGAACATCATGTTTGCTGAGAACTCTGAAGATACCCTCAACAACGGTAACGATATGATCTTCAACCCGACAAACGTTTATGCTTACTACAGAAACCTCGAAACGGGCGAACTTATTCTGGATGAAGAGACAGGAAAGCCGATTTCTATGTCTATCACCACTTACAACTCATTCAGAGATTCCTACGGAGTAAACTTCGGTGAACCGCTCAACGGCGGACGTCATTACATCTATGTTATGAACAGTGCCGGCAATACCTGTAGTATGTACTACCGTAACTCCAGCAGACAGCGTAACTACAATGATAACGAAACAGTAACCAGCGGTCAAGGCGGAACATTCGTCGGCACTGATGGCGTAAGCTATCCTTACTTTGAGTGCGGCGCTTACGATGAGGGTAAATGGATTATGGAGAAATTCAAAACCTTTACCAGCAACGAAAGCTACGGCAGCAACGAACGTAAACGTGCCAAGATGCAACTCTTCAACAACGTTATGTGGACCAGCATTCCGATGCCCGCCACACTGCAAGAAGACAACTGGCTCTCATCTGATGTCACGTTCAAATTGCGTGTTACGCGTCCTTATTTGAGATACTCTTCTCGTTGGTACAGTGATCCTTCACAATCACCCAATGCTTCTCAGAACAGCGGTTACCCGATGTATCAGTTCACCACTAAGAACCTTGTCCCTACAGCGGTTTCCGAATCCAAAGAGGCTATCCAAAACGTGCTTGATGAGATCAACATTGTTCCTAATCCGTACTATGGATTCTCACAATATGAGTCAACTGCTCTTGAGAACTATGTCCGCATCGTCAACCTTCCTGCAAACTGTACTATTTCCATTTACACTGTTAGCGGAACTTTGATCAGGACAATCACCAAGGGTGATGCCAACACAACTTACGTACAATGGGATTTGAAGAACCATGCCAACATTCCGATTGCCGGCGGCGTTTACATTATCCATGTCAAAGCTCCTGGTATCGGCGAACGCACGCTCAAATTCTTCTGTGCAATGCGTCCTACCGACTTGAATGGTTTCTAAAATTACTAATCCAGAATAAACGATAAGAATATGAAAAACATAAAATCATTAATAATTTTCGCAGGAGTTGCCCTTTTGGTCGCCGGCATGCCAAACAACACATGGGCAGGTAATAGAGACCGTTCAGGCCAAGCCGGTGCATCTCATCTGCTGATTGACCCGTGGGCCCGTTCCAATGGTATGGCAAACGCCGGCATTGCAGAAATCCGTGGTTTGGAGTCTGTATATTCCAACGTGGCAGGTCTTACGTATGTCAAGAAAACTGAACTCTGCTTTAACCGTACGCAATACCTCGTCGGTTCAAATGCTGGTATCAATATCAATTCACTTACCTTTGCGCAGAAATTAGGGCGCAAAGGTAAGGATTTCGGCGTGCTTGGTGTATCTTTCATGTCTATGGGCTTTGGCGACGTGCCTATCACGACGGTCGCGCAGCCTGAGGGTGGTCTTGGTACATTCAGCCCCAATTTGATGTATATCGGTCTTCATTATGCCAAGTCTTTCAACAATTTCATCAAAGGCGGTATCTCCTTGAAGGTTATCAACGAAAGCATTGCTGACCTCCACGCAACGGGATTCGCCATTGACGCAGGCGTTCAATACATCGCCGGCAAATTCGAGAACTTCAAGATTGGCGTTACCTTGCGCAACATCGGTCTCCCGATGAGTTACAAAGGCGACGGTATGACATTCAGAAGCATCATTACGGGTTCTACACATGAGCAGACGCTTGCTGTCCGTTCCGCTGAATATGAAATGCCCGCTCTGCTTGCTATTGGCGTGTCTTATGACTTCCTTTTCTTTGGCAAAGAGTACGCTTCTATGTCTAAAGAAGACCTTGAAGCAGAAGGCCTCACCAGAGATGACGCTCAACACAGAATTACGCTTGCCGGCTCTTTCACGGCTAACTCCTACACGCGCGACATTTTCGCAGTCGGTCTTGAATACGGCTTTATGAACTATTTTATGGTACGTGCCGGCTATTCTTTGGAGAACATCACTTCACAGAAAGAAACGAACGTAAACGATGCTACGCAGACTGTTACAACCGTGCTGCTCAACAGCGATTCGTTCTTTGTTGGTCCTTCTGTAGGTGCCACTGCAGTTATCCCCTTGGCTAAAGGCAACAACGGCAGCCGCATCTATATTGACTATGCTTACAGATTTACCCACAAATGGAAAGGTAACCACTATATCGGCCTCAAATTTACGTTATAGGATTTATTTAACCTTTTTACAGCATAATAGAAGAGGCTTGAAAGAGTCTCTTCTATTTGTGTAATAAAACAATCAATTATGGAAGATATTAAATACTACACCCAAGAAGGCCTTGATGCCCTCAAAAAGGAGCTTAACGAGCTTGAATCAGTTGAAAGACCTAAGATCTCACAGGCAATAGCTGAAGCTCGCGACAAAGGCGACTTGTCAGAAAATGCCGAATACGATGCGGCTAAAGAAGCTCAAGGTTTGCTCGAACTTAAGATCGCCAACTTACGAAACCTCATTGCCAAAGCGCGAGTACTTGATGAATCAAAAATTGACGTGTCAAAGGTGCTTATATATTCCATCGTCACGGTCAAGAACATCAAGACAGGAGCAGAGATGACTTATACGATTGTGCCGGAATCAGAATCTGACTTCAAAGCAGGCAAGATTTCCGTTTCCAGTCCGCTTGCCAAAGCTTTGATTGGCTATTCCAAAGGCGACACGGTTACTATGCAGGCTCCCGCCGGTGAAATGCAGTTCGAAATCTTGAATATTTCACGTTAACATTATCATACAATTATGGAAGACACACTGTTCACAAAAATCATAAAAGGCGAAGTGCCTTGCTACAAGATTGCCGAAGACGAAAACTTTTTTGCTTTTCTCGACATCTCTCCCATAGCCAAAGGG
>CAVIPZ010000177.1:0-3978 GCA_963644715.1 bacterium
AAAGAGCAGTGTCATATATGGTTTGGTGCGCTTCAGGTATGAACTCAAGCAACGTCTCGGGCCGCGCGCCTTGCTGGTTGTACTGAGCGCCATCATTGGCATATTAGGCGCTACGGCTGCTATTATCATCAAGAACTTGCTCTATATTACTACCCAAACAGTTAACAGCACTTTTGCCGACCAGTCGGTAAATTTCCTGAACCTGATTTTCCCGCCAATCGGCATCATCCTTACCCTCATTTTTGTCCGACGTGTCGTCAAGGACAACATCAGCCATGGGGTCAGCATTGTGCTGAAGTCAATCTGCAAGAGCGACGGCAAACTGCGCTTTCACAACATCTATTCCTCGATGGTGGCCTCTACGCTTACGGTCGGATTCGGCGGGTCGGTTGGACTTGAGGCTCCTATGGTGCTTACAGGTTCTGCTATCGGCTCTAACGTGGGCAGGCTGTTCCGGCTTAACCCTAAACAGACTACGCTGCTGCTGGCTTGCGGCTCCACGGCGGCTATGGCGGCCATCTTCAAGGCGCCGCTTGCGGCAATCGTATTCACTTTTGAGGTGCTGATGCTCGACCTTACCGGCGCGTCGCTGCTGCCGCTGCTTGTCTCCGCCGCCGTAGGCACGGTGATGTCGATGCTCTTTTTAGGGCGTAATGTGATGTTTAACATTGACGGCATTCAGACGTTTGCCATCTCCAATATCCCTTTTTATTTGGCGTTAGGCGTGCTTACAGGACTGCTGTCGGTATATTTCCTGCGTGCCTCACGTTGGGTTGACCGGCAAATGCAGCGTATCAAACGCCCTTACATTAAGGCATTGACGGGCGGTCTGCTGCTTTGCGTGCTCATCTATTTCTTCCCCGTGTTCTTTGGCGAGGGGTATGAAAATATAAACCTGTTGCTTAATGGCGAGTATTCCAGTCTTTTCGGCAATTCGCTGTTAGGAAAACTCTGTGACAATCCTGTTGTCTTTCTCCTTGGCATTGCGGGCATTGTCTTGCTCAAGGTGTTTGCCACGTCACTCACCACCTCCGCAGGCGGCATCGGCGGCGTGTTTGCCCCAACGCTCTTTGTAGGTGCCTTTACAGGTTTTTTTGTGGCAGCGGTGTCGCATCATCTGTTCGGCGTGAACTTGCCTTACGTCAACTTCATTTTGGCGGGTATGGCCGGCGTGATGACTGGCGTGATGCTTGCCCCGATGACGGCGATGTTTCTTATTGCCGAAATCTCAGGCGGCTATACGCTGCTGCTGCCCCTGATGATTACTGCAGCATGCTCGTTCATCTGTGTGCGCCCGTTTGAGAAGTACTCGGTTTATACTAAGCCTTTAGCCGACAAGGGCAACCTTAAGACGCACGACAAGAACCGTTTCGCCCTCAAGAAACTCGATTGGCGCAAGACTATCGACCGCGACATTCAGACGATACCCGCCCATAGCACGCTCCGTACTTACGTTCAAACGATCGCCCACAGCAAGCGGAATCTCTTTGTGGTTGTGAAAGACCAAAACATATTTGACGGTCTGTTGGTGATGGACGACCATAGGGAGACCATCTTCAACCAGAATCTCTACGATAAGGTGCATGTGGAAGACCTGATGATTCAGCCCGAGGAGTTCATCTATGACGATGACCCCGCTATTGTGGTGCTCGAAAAGTTTAACCGCACGGGCAATTTCAATATGCCCGTGATACGCCGCGACAAGTCCTATATCGGTTTCTTGTCAAAGGCGCGCTTCTTGGCCCGATACCAGCGTTTTGTGGCGGCAGATTCGGAAGACTGACCTGAATGTTGTTTTTTTTATAGGATAAAAAGTTATAGTTAATATGCAAATACAAGACACACCGATTAATGGCCTTAAGGTGCTGAAACCTGATGTTTTTCAAGATGCACGCGGCTATTTTATGGAGAGTTACAACGAGAAAAGGCTTGTCGAGGCAGGCATTGCCGAACATTGGGTGCAAGACAACCAGTCGTGTTCGCAGAAAGGCGTAGTGCGCGGCCTTCATTTCCAGAAGCCGCCCTTTGCGCAGGCCAAGTTGGTGCGTGTGTTGCACGGTGCCGCCCTCGATGTGGCCCTCGACATCCGCAAGGGCAGCCCTACCTACGGGCAATGGTTCTCGGTGCTGCTTACCGCCGACAACTTTTTGCAGTTCTATATCCCCGCCGGCTTTGCCCACGGCTTTGCCGCCCTTGACGACAATACGCTGTTCTTCTACAAATGCTCGGCTTTCTATAACAAGGCATCCGAAGGCAATGTGAGGTTTGATGACCCCGCGCTTGGCCTCGACTGGCAGGTGCAGTCGCCCATTATCTCCGAAAAGGATATGGCAGGACCCTTTCTCAAGGATTTTGATTCCCCGTTTGACTATGACCAATACCGCAAATAATGGCACGGCTTGTAATTTTTGATTTGGACGGCACGCTTCTTAATACACTCGAAGACCTTGCCGATGCCGCTAACTATGTGCTCCGTCAGCATGGCTTTCCGGAACATCCCTTAGACGCTTACCGCTATTTTGTCGGCGATGGCATTGCTGTGCTCATCCAGCGCATTCTGCCCGAAGCGTATCGACAAGGCACGGTGTTTGAGCAGTGCCGCCAAGCGTTTGTGACCCGCTATACGCAACATATGTACGACAAGACGCTGGTGTATGACGGCATGCGCGACACATTGCGTTCGCTTCAGACGAAAGGCATCAATATGGCAGTGGCTACCAACAAGATACACCAAGCAGTAGCGCCGCTGATGGCGGACTATTTCCCTGATGTCCATTTTGCCGCAATCTTCGGACAGCGCAAAGGGATTCCTACGAAGCCCAACCCGCAGATTGTGTTCGACATCCTGAAAGATACCGGGTTTTCAAAAGATGAGACGCTTTATGTCGGCGACACGTCGGTGGATATGCAGACCGCCCATGCCGCCGGGCTCAAGGCTGCCGGGGCTTTGTGGGGATACCGCACCCGAGAGGAACTGGAAGAGGCCAATGCCGATTTTATCATAGCGCATCCGTCAGAACTGCTTACGCTGGTGTGAGAGGAGGGAGCGGTTTTAGGTTTTCCTTTTGAAAGAAAGCAAGTTGGTCAATCATTTGCGGCTCAACGTAGTGTAATTGAAACGGAAAACTGAAAATTAAAAAATATTATTGTTTCGTTTTGCTGTCCGGTTAAGTGTTGCGCAGTTAACAAATCATAATGCCTAACGCCTCTCGAGTCTTAACGTTTATAATCTCAAGTCTAAAAATCACTTCTTCAGCACTTCAAGGGCTTTGGCGATAGTTTCGTCGGTTTCGTTGATGACCGGGTAGAAGGCTTCGTCGCCGTAGAGGTTGCGCCCGATGAGCGCTTTAATCCAGACTTTCAGTTCTCTTTTGGAGTTGGCTGTCAATGCAGGCACGCTTTTGTGCGTTATTTTGGCATAATAGACTGTCAATGCTTTCAATTCTTGGTCTGAGACGGTCATCTTTTTCAGGAAAACGTCCGTTGAGGGATAGTTTTTCTTCAGTTCTTCTTTGTGCTCGTTGGTATAGTTGAAAGCATATTGCACGAGTGCGGCGGAGTTGGCAATCTGGTAGTAGCCGTCCAAGTCGTGGCCTTTGTGTATCGGGACGAAATAGTCGGGCATTATGCCTCCCCCGCCATAGACGGTGCGTCCTCCGGCAGTCTTGTAAATCAACGACTTGTCTTGCTTTATGCTGTCGATGCATTCCATCTCTCCGTTGGCGAGGCGCTCATAGATTTCATCATAGTAGGCTTCGGTGCCGTTCTTGTAATTGCGTTGTATGCAGCGTCCGCTGGGCGTGTGGTAGCGTGCGGTGGTCAACCGGATGGTGGACTTATCTGACAAGTCGAACTGCCGCTGCACCAGTCCTTTGCCGAACGACCTGCGCCCTACAATATAGCCGCGGTCGTTGTCTTGTATGGCACCTGCCACAATCTCGGAGGCGGAGGCACTGAAATCATCAATCAGTACCACGA
>CAVIPZ010000178.1:0-3957 GCA_963644715.1 bacterium
GGTATCAGGCACCCAAGAGCAGAAGCCTGATTACTATGCCAATTCGGTAACCTCTCCCCCACTCCCCGAATCTTTGTCGTTTGCCGGTGAAACGGTTCCTTTAGACAAATATTGGGTTAACGAGGCATTAGACCGCGAACTCATCATCAGTTGCTATCAACATTCCAAGACTTTGCGGATTTTCAAACTTTCATCGCGCATATTTCCCGTCATTGAGCGTATTCTTAAAGAAGAGGGCGTGCCTGACGATTTCAAATACCTGTGTGTGGCAGAGAGCGGTCTTGAGAATGTAACCTCGCCGGCATCAGCGGGCGGGTATTGGCAGTTTATTCCCGCCACGGCCCGCAAATACGGTTTGGAGGTCAGCGATGAAATTGACGAGCGCTGCAATCTTGAGAAATCAACCAAGGCTGCGTGCCGCTATCTTAAAAACTGCAAAGCACAGTTCGGAAGCTGGGTACTTGCCGCCGCCGCTTACAACCGGGGCGAGGGCGGGCTTCAGAAAGCCTTAAGCAGCCAGCAGACCGACAACTACTGGGATCTTTGGCTCAACAGCGAAACGTCGCGCTACGTATTCCGCATCCTTGCCTTCAAACTTATCTTTGAAAACCCGCAGGCCTATGGCATACGGATTTGTCCTGCCGAAATGTACCAATCCGTGCCCTGCCGCGATTCGGCAGTTACGGCTACTATTGTTGACTTGCCCCAGTTTGCCCGTCAGCAGCATGTTACCTACCGTGAAATCCGCGACCTGAATCCGTGGATCAAGAGTTCGCGCCTCCTCGTAGCAAGCGGAAAATCCTACACGTTGAAGATTCCTGACCCTACGCAGGGCACATTCAGAACCCGTTTCCCGCAAATAGACAATCCTTATTTGCTGCTCGGAAATCATTCGTCAGAAAGCGGAAACTGAACCTGTAATCGTATGTTGCGTAAAAAATACGGCATCAGATAGTCAATTTTTGTACTTTTGCAAGTTTTTTAAAATCAATAGAGTGAAACCTTTAGAAAATCAATTCCAGCGGATTCTTGAAGGCAAAGAACCGCACAATTTGTATGACCCTATCCGATACATATTGCTTCAGGATGGCAAGCGTTTGCGTCCGCAGTTGGTGTCATTAGCCGTTGAAATGTTGGGCGGTGATACCGAAAAGGCGCGCCCTATAGCGATGGCTTTTGAAATGCTCCATAATTTCACGCTCATTCATGACGACATTATGGACGATGCCCCGCTGCGACGCGGCAAAGAGACGGTCTGCAAGAAATGGAACAGCAACATTGCAATTCTTTCGGGTGACGCATTGGCCATTATGGCTTTTCAGCAATTGTTGAAACTCGACTGCGACAAGCAAACCATTATTGACATAGCAGAAGTGTTTTCTGCCACTTCGCTCGAAATCTGCGAGGGACAGCAGTACGACCTCGACTTTGAGACACAGCCCCAAGTGTCTATTGACGATTACATCAAGATGATTAGGCTGAAAACAGCCGTCATGTTTGCCGGTTGCCTGAAATCTGGCGCGTTATATATGGCTGCAGATGCCAAAAGCACCCAGGCGCTCTACGACCTTGGCATCAACCTTGGCATTGCTTTCCAGTTGGAAGACGATGTGCTTGACGTTTATGCTGACACGCCTGCGTTTGGCAAAACTATTGGCGGCGACATCCGCGACAACAAAAAGACTTACCTTTATCTTAAAGCGCTTGAACTGGCCAACGAATCACAGCACAAGCAATTGGTGGAACTTTTCACCTCCCCTACCCTGCATTTTGAACAGAAATTCAAAATTGTAAAGGATATTTACGACAAACTGGATGTTAGAGGTGAAACGGAATCAATGATCCGCCTTTATTCAGAAAATTGTCTCCAAAATATCGCTGACGTCAATACGGCAAATGAAAACAAAGAAACATTCAGACAGTTGGTTTCTAAACTGATGTACCGAAGAAAGTAACGAAAAGGCATGCCGACAACGCGTCGTTACTATATTATCTTGGTTGCGCTTGGACTGCTGACGCTTATTTACCTGATTTCTCTTTTCAACATTCAGGTAATCAAGAAAACATACAAAGAAAAAGCGGAACGAAACGCTTTGCGTTACATAACAGAACATCCGGCGCGCGGGCTCATTTACGACCGAAACGACTCGCTGTTAGTCTATAATGATGCCGCCTACGACTTGATGGTGGTGCCTAACGAACTCCGTGAATTTGACACAGCAGAATTGTGCCGTGTGCTCGACATCACCAAAGAGGAGGTAATTAAGCGGATAGAGAAAGCAAAGCGGTATTCATTGATTGTGCCTTCGCTCTTTGAACAGCAGATTTCAAAAGAGGACTATGGTTTTTTGCAAGAAAAAATGTACGAGTTTTCGGGATTCTTTGTGCAGGAACGAACGCTCCGACACTACCCTAACCCCATTGCCGCGCATATTTTGGGGTATGTAAGTGAGGTTGACGAAAACGACATAGAAAAAGACAACTATTACAATTTGGGCGACTATATCGGCAAGAGCGGCATTGAAAAGGCCTACGAACACCTGCTCCGGGGCGAAAAGGGAAAGCGCGTGGTGCTGGTTGACGCCCATAACCGCGAGGTGGGCAGTTATGATAACGGCTCGCAAGACATAGTGGCCGTGCCCGGAACTTCAATATGGAGCACGCTCGATATGCAGTTGCAACGTTATGGCGAAGAGTTGATGAAGAACAAGCGAGGCAGCATTGTCGCCATTGAACCTAAAACGGGCGAGATTCTATGCATCATATCCTCGCCCAGTTATGACCCTAACCTGCTGGTAGGCACCGCGCGCCCCAAAAACTACAAAATGTTGCTTGATGACCCTGACAAGCCGATTTTCAACCGTGCTTTGCAGGCCAGTTACCCGCCAGGATCAACGTTCAAACTGGCTAACGGGCTCATAGCCTTGCAAGACGGCATCATCAATGCCAACACGATATATTCTTGTTCTGGCGGCGGTTACCACATAGGCAGCCACACGGTTCATTGCCACAATTGCGGCGGACTCAACATCTACACGGCAATCCAGCGGTCATGCAACACCTATTTCTGCCGGGCTTATTATAATATCTTGTCTAACCGCCGAAAATACAAGAACATACAAGAAGCATACACCGCTTGGCTTGCCTATATGCACTCTATGGGCTTCGACCAGAAATATGATACCGACCTCCCCTACGAAACAAAAGGACGGATTCCGGAAGCCTCCTATTTTGACAAAAAGTACCGGGGCAGTTGGAACGGCAATACGGTGGTTTCGATGGGCATAGGACAGGGCGAGGCGGCGGTGACGCCGTTGCAGATGGCCAATTTTCTGGCGGTCATTGCCAACAAAGGCTACTATATAAAGCCTCATGTGGTGCGCGCTACCGGCACAAAAGACAATTTGTACACAGCTTATAACGAAAAGATATATTCAGACATCGAGCCGCGCCATTTTGAAACTGTCTTAGATGGCATGAAATTGGTGGTGACGAACGGCACGGGGCGCGGCGCGAAGATTGACGGCATCGAGGTGGCAGGAAAAACCGGCACCGCACAGAATCCCCATGGCGCCGACCATTCCGTCTTCGCCTTGATAGCACCTGCCAATGATCCTAAAATAGTGATTTTCTGTTTG
Organism: bacterium; assembly: GCA_963644715.1. Lineage (GTDB taxonomy): Bacteria > Bacteroidota > Bacteroidia > Bacteroidales > WCHB1-69 > F23-D06. The sequence goes on from CAVIPZ010000178.1 coordinate 3,639, forward strand.
GTAGAAAACGGCGGTTTCGGGGCTGCGGTGGCCTGCCCTATTGCTAGCCTTATGGCCGAAAAGTATCTTACCGGTGAAGTGAAGCGCACCGACCTCGAAAAACGGATGAAAGAAATGCACTTAAGATAATCGTTGAGATGTACGCAGACCTTAATAACAGAAACTCAAACAACTATGACGCCAGGCTCATCATCTATTATGTTGCCTTGGTGTTCATAGGTTGGATTACCATCTACTCTACCTGCTACGTCCCAGATGGAAACAATATGTTGTTCGATTTTTCAAAACCCTATTTCAAGCAGCTGCTCTGGATAGGAAC
>CAVIPZ010000179.1:0-3952 GCA_963644715.1 bacterium
CTTGTGCCAGCCGTTGCGCTTGCAAAGCCGTGAACCGTTCTTTGGCATAAATCTCTTTCTGCGGTGATTCTAATTCCATATTGTCGTTTGTTTGATTGGGGTGATGTCAGTATTAAAAGATGGTTATTTCCAAAAGTGGTAATAGTTGAACCATTGTTCCGGGTATTTACGGAGAACTTGCTCTGCCGATTTCACGAATTGCCGGAGCAATGATTCTGTTTTCATCGTGACGTTCAGGCCGTCAAGGTTTTCATTGAGCGGAAAGATGTGCCCGTTGTAGCAAAGACCTTTGCCTTTCATGATGAATACGGCGATGACCGGAATGTTCATTTGCGCTGCCAGACGGAACGGTCCGATAGGGAAGTCGGCAGGATGGCCGAGAAAATCGACGGTCATCTTTTTGGCGCTTCCGAACATACGGTCGCATGGTATCGTGATGATGTCGCCGTTTTCTATGGCGGCTTTTATGGTGAAGAGGTGCGACATGTCGGCGCGCACGGGTACGAGTTTCACATGGTTGCGTTGCAGTGACAGGTCGCGGCGTTGCTGGAAAGCTTCGCTCTCGCCGCCGAAGACGATGCCGTAGATGGTCTTGCGTTCTTGCGAAAGGCAATGCCCGCACAACTCGAAGTTGCCGATGTGAGAACTGGCCATCATGAAGCCGTTCTCTTTGTCCAGCAATTGGTCAAAGACCTCCATATTGTCCACTGCAATGCGGAACTGGTCGCTGCGTCCTGCCAGCAGGGCGAACTTGTCGATGACGACACGGCCGAATATGACCACATTGAGGCACGTGGCATGCAAAGAGCGTCCTCTGCCGAAGCCGTGAATGCGGCGGAAATAGCGGTATATTTCACGGATTGACTGGAAAGAGAAGATGAAATAGAACGGGACAACAAGGTAAACCACAGGGTAAAGGACAGTTGCGTTGACATGCCTGAGGATGGCAAACAGGCATTGCTGTCCGAACTTTCCACCGCCGGTTTTCCCTTGCCAAGGTCTGGATTCGGCCATTGCCTATTTTACCTTTTCATAGATGTAGCCATAGAAATCGCCCAACGTCTTTACGTCCGTCATCTCTTCCGGTTTTATCTTGAAGCCGAATTTCTTTTCTACCAGCACTACTATATCTACAAAATCAAGGCTGTCAATGTTCAGGTCTTTCTTTAAAAGCGCGTCTTCTTTCAAAAGTTCTTTCTCTATTTCAATTTCATCAACAAGGAATTGGTTGACAGTTTCGATGACTTCTGTTTTTTGCATAAAAATGTTATCGTTGTTTATTGATTTAATTTTCTGAGTACGATGGCACTGTTGGTGCCGCCGAAGCCGAAAGAGTTGGAAAGGCAGGTCCTGATTTCTTTTTGTTGGGTTCGGTTGACAATGTTCAGCCCTTCAGAGAACTCGTCGGGGTGTTCAAAATTGATGTTCGGCGCGATGAACGAATTTTGCATCATCAAGCAGGAATAGACTAGTTCGCTGGCGCCGGCCATCCAACATTCGTGTCCGGTCATGGATTTGGTAGAGCTTATCGGCGTGTTGTATGGTGCGAACAGGCGTTTCAGGGCAAGCGCTTCAAGGGCATCGCCCTGTTTGGTGGAGGTGGCGTGGGCATTTATGTAGTCGATTTCGGCGGCGGAGATCGCGGCATCCCGGAGGGCGCGTTCAATAGCAACGGCAGAGCCGTGCTCACTGGGCTGCGAGATGTTGCTTCCGTTTGACGAGAAGCCGTAGCCCGTCACTTCTGCGAAGATTGGTGCCCCGCGTTTCACGGCGTGTTCATACTCTTCCAGTATCAACGTTGCTGCCCCGCCGCTGGGCACCAGCCCGTCGCGGTCGCGGTCAAACGGTCTTGATGCTTTGGCCGGCTCTTCCGTGCGGGTCGAGAAGACGGCAATGCCGTCAAAACTGCCCATGGAAAGGTGGTTGGTCTCTTGTGCGCCGCCGCAGATGACGATGTCTTGCAGTCCGTTGCGGATGAACAGTAGCCCAAGCCCGACAGCATGTGACCCGCTGGCGCAGGCGGCGCTGACGGTCATATTGATGCCTTTGAGCCTGAATATGGTGGAGAGGTTCATCGTCACCGTGGAGTTCATGGACTGGAAGATGGCGCCGGAGCCCATCATCTGGGTGTCCTTGTATTCAGAGGCGGTCGTGTGCGCCTCAATGACGGCCTTGGCAGAAGAGTCGTTGCCGTAAAAGATGCCGACTTCCTGTTTCTCAAGATAGTCCAGGTCGATGCGAGCTTGCTGCAAGGCCTCGCGCGTGGCCATATAGGCATATTCGCCCTCTTCGGCCAGACAGACGCGCGAACGCCGGTCGAGCAGCGGTTTCAGCAACGGCCGTTGCACGATGCCGGTAAGCGGGGAACGGTAGCCGTAAGCAATCCTTTCGGGGTCTATGCCGATGCCCGACTTCCCGGACTGCAAGGCGGCAGCCACCTCGTCAAGGTTGGTGCCAAGGCACGAATAGATGCCCATTCCGGTAATGACAACTCGTCTCATTTTTACTTCTTCCTATATCTGTCTTTCTTTAAATCTTCAAATTATGTGTAAAGCCCCCCGTTTATGGAGATGGTTTCACCCGTGATGTATGCCGCATCGGGGGAAACGAGGAAGCCGACTAAGGCGGCCACTTCTTCAGGGGTGCCGAAGCGGTTGGCGGGTATCGTCCTTTTCAGTTCCTTTTCGTCAAGGTCTTTGGTCATGTCGGTGGCGATGAAGCCCGGCGCCACCGCATTGACGGTGACGTTGCGTGCGGCCACCTCTTGTGCCAACGCTTTCGTCGCTCCGATGAGCGCCGCTTTCGCCGCCGAATAGTTGGTCTGTCCGGGCAGTCCTTTGATGCCCGACAAGGAGGCAATGTTGATGATGCGCCCGTCACGGCGGGTGAGCATGTTCTTGAGCAGCCGTCTGGTGATGTTGAAAAAGCCGTTCAGCGTGGTGTCTATAACGCTATGCCAGGCGTCGTCCTGCATGAAGACCATCAAAGCGTCGCGCCTGATGCCGGCGTTGTTCACCAATACAGACAGGTATTCGTTAGGGTGGCTGCTCTCCCAACTGTCAAGTGCCGCTTCGGTTTCGGCCGCATCTGCAACGTTGAACGGCAGCAGTTCGGCCGTGCCGCCTGCCTCTTCAATGAGGCGTTTCACCTCTTCGGCTGCATCGATGCTTTCGCGGCAGTTGATGACCACGGCATAACCCATCGCGGCAAGTTTCAGACTCACCGCACGACCAATGCCGCGCGAACCGCCTGTGACTAATGCGTATTTCATAACGGCAGATAACGGTTTCGTTGCTTTTTGAGGAAGTCGATGACGTTGCGGATGTCCGCATCCTTGGGGGTGTCTTCGATGAATACAGGCACAATTTTCCGTATTTCGCGGTAGAGGCCGCCTGTGACAGGCGAAAGTTTGTCGCCGATTTTCAGACAGTCGATGGCTTGTGCTATCCCGATGAGATGGATGGCCATGACTTGGAAACTGTTGTCGATGACCCGTTTGGCGAGAATGGCCGCGTTGGTGCCCATGCTGACGATGTCCTGATTGTCGTTGTTATTGGGTATGCTGTGCACATACATAGGGTTGGCGAGGGTCTGGCACTCGGCGGTGGTGGAGCACGCCGTGAACTGGAGTGCCTGTATGCCGTAAGTGAGCCCCAGCGTGCCCATGTTCAGGAATGGCGGCAAGATGCCGTTTATTCTGTCGTGGCACAAATAGTTGAGTTGTCGTTCCATCAGCATCGTCATTTTCGTGACGGCAATCTTGAGTTTGTCCATCTCAAACGACACATAGTCGCCGTGGAAGTTGCCGCCGTGATAGACGGTGCAGGTGTCCATGTCCACAACGGGGTTGTCGTCAACGGCGTTGAACTCTTCGGTGAGAATCTTCTCCGTGAAACGGAAAGCGTCGAGCACGGGACCGAGAATCTGCGGCACACAGCGCAGCGAATAGTAA
>CAVIPZ010000180.1:0-3895 GCA_963644715.1 bacterium
CCATAAGGCTCAGCGCCAGTTTCGACGAAAGGAAGATAGCCGTAGGACCGTCAGCACCGCCGATGATGCCGATAGCGCCGGCTTCCATAGGCGTGAAGCCGACAAGCAGCGCCACGATATAGGCGGCGAAAATGCCGAACTGGGCGGCCGCACCGATGAGAATCAATTTTGGGTTGGAAATCAGGGCCGAGAAGTCCGTCATAGCTCCGATGCCGAGGAATATCAACGGCGGGTAGAAACCCTTTATCACGCCGAAGTACAGGTAGTTGAGTACGGAACCGCTTTCATATACGCCAATCTGAAGACCGTCGGTGAAAGGAATGTTACCTATGATGATGCCGAAGCCGATGGGCACCAACAACATAGGTTCATACTCCTTGATGATGGCGAGTGCTATGAAAAACAGACCCACACAGATCATGATTACATGACCCCATGTGCAGTTCCCGAATCCCGAGTATCCGAAAAACTGTATAAGGCCATCTCTGAAAAAGTCTAACATATTTCTATCATTTTAGTTAATGAACAAGTTTTGGATTTTTTGTCTGCATTATTCGAAAACGAGGAGCACATCGCCTTCCATGACAGAGTCGCTGCGGTGTACTTTCACCTCTTTGACTACTCCGTCTTTCTCGGCATCGATGTTGTTTTCCATCTTCATTGCTTCCAGCAAGATGACGCGCTGGCCAGCCTTTACGCTGTCGCCCTCTTTGACGAACACGTCGAGGATGGTGCCGGGCAGCGGCGACTTGAGGGTGGCGCCCGGTGCTGTTGCGGCAGCAGGAGCGGCGGAAACCTTGACACCCGCAGACGCCGGGGCAGCGTTGGCTTTTGCTGCCGGACGCGGTTTGGCCGGCTGCTTGATTTCGGTGTCAAGTTCCACGTTGTATTCGGTCCCGTTAACCGAAACATTGACGGCATTGTTCTCAATATCGCCTACTTCTACGGAATACTTGTTTCCGTTGATCGTGAATTTATAGTTTTTCATATTCTTCTTGTAATCTGTTGTTTTTAATGATTTTATTTTTTTACTACCGGTGTTTTCTTCATGGAGAGTCCTTTCTGCGACCAGGGAGAATAGTGGGCTTCTGGCATGTTGATGGTGATAATCTCACTCTCCTCGTCGTGCATGCTGTTGAAGTGCAGATGGAGGGCGGCACCGATGGCTGCAGCCTCTTCTCCGCTCATGAAGTCTTTGTCGGGGGTTCCGTTGTCGGCGTCCTTTGCGGGTGTGGCGGCATCTGTTTTGCTGTCAGCCTTTTTCTTGGCTGAAGCCTTGCGGTTCAGATGTGCAAAGATTTTCAGCATGATGTATATCAGGATCAACGCGGTGAAAGTCACGGACATTGCAATGATGGTCAAGCCGATGCCGTAGGGGTCATCCTTTTTCAGTTTTTCCTGCTTGCTGACCTCCACTTTCGTCTCGTTGGTGGAACCTGGCGTGAACTGGTCGAGCATCTGAGCCTCTTCCCTAAGGCCGTCGTGGAGCAGACCGTATGACAATGCGGTGTCCATCAGTTCTTTCTTGGGATAGACCATCAGGTCAATCAGCGTTTTTCCGTCAGAGGTGATGAGCGCCACATAACTGGTCTTGGAGGTCGTAGGGTCGAAATTGACGTGGAATGTACCGAACAGCGGGTCGTCGTCCATATAAAACACTGCAAATGTGCGCTGCGGCATCGAAGTGTTGATGTCTGTTTTGGGAATGTGGTACCAGTGTTCGGGAATTTCACCGCCCTTGCGTCCGGCGGCGGCAAGTCCTGTCGTGTCGTCGGTCAGGTAGCAGCCGGCCAAATCAACGGTGTTGTAGGCCGTGTTGAAAACCTCAACCCACGGCACGTGCCTGCCGTATTCGTCGGCGTAGTTGTTGGTGTTCTTGATGAAAATCTCATTGAAGCGTATGTCCTGTGTGGACTGGCCTGCTGAAGTGCCGGCAGCGAACAGCGCCAACAGCAGGATCGCAAGTCTGTTAAAATGTTTCATATCTCTATGTCGTTTTAGCGATATTGATTACAAAGGAAGATTGTCGTGCTTCTTGGCGGGGTTCTCGAGACGTTTGTTCTTGAGGGACTCGAGGGCGCGGATCACTCTGAAGCGGGTGTTGCGCGGCTCAATCACGTCATCGATGTATCCGTACTGTGCGGCCACATAAGGGTTGGCGAACTTGTCACGGTATTCTTCCACCTTGTTGTCGAGGAAAGCCTTGCGCTCGTCGGCGTTTTCGATTTTCTTCATCTGCGAGCCGTAGAGGATCTCTGCCGCTCCGCTTCCGCCCATGACGGCGATTTCTGCTGTAGGCCATGCGTAGTTGATGTCGCCCCGGAGGTGTTTCGAACTCATCACGCAGTAAGCGCCGCCGTAATTCTTGCGCAGGATGACCGTGACTTTAGGCACGGTACATTCGCCGTAAGCGTAGAGCAGTTTTGCGCCGTGAACAATCAGGCCGCCGTACTCTTGGGCCGTTCCGGGCAAGAATCCGGGAACGTCAATCAGCGTGACCAGCGGGATGTTGAAAGCGTCGCAGAAGCGCACAAAACGGGCGCCTTTGCGCGAAGAGTTGATGTCGAGCACGCCGGCCAGGTATTTGGGCTGGTTGGCGACGATGCCGACGGCCATGCCGTTGAAACGGGCGAAGCCGATGACGATATTGGGAGCGAACAGCGGCTGAATCTCCATGAACTTGCCGTCGTCAACGATGCCTGTGATGACGTCTTTCACGTCGTAAGGAAGGTTTGGGTTGTCGGGGATGATGGAGTTGAGGCTGTCCTCCAGTCTGTTGATGGGGTCTTCGGTGGCCTCGAACGGCGGCTCTTCCATATTGTTGGAGGGGAGGTAACCGATCAGTTCGCGGAGCATTTGGATGCCTTCCTCTTCGTTTTCTACGGCGAAGTGCGCAACACCTGACTTTTTGGAATGGACTGATGCGCCGCCCAAGTCTTCGGTGGTCACGTCCTCATTGGTGACGGTTTTCACGACCTTAGGACCTGTGACGAACATGTAGCTTGTGTTTTTCGTCATCATGATGAAGTCTGTCAATGCTGGCGAATAGACCGCGCCGCCGGCGCAGGGCCCGAAGATGGCAGAAATCTGAGGCACAACGCCCGAAGCGAGGATGTTGCGCTGGAAGATTTCTGAATATCCGGCCAAACTGTTGACGCCTTCCTGAATGCGGGCGCCGCCGGAATCGCAGAAGCCGATGACGGGCGCGCCGACCTTCATGGCCTGATCCAACACTTTGCAGATCTTCTTGGAGACGGTCTCCGACAATGAGCCGCCGAACACGGTGAAGTCTTGCGAATAAACGTAAACCAGCCGGCCGTTCACCGTGCCGTAGCCCGTGATGACACCGTCGGTCAGGTACTGCTCTTTTTCAAGCCCGAAGTTGGTGCAGCGGTGTGTCACGAACATGTCGAATTCTTCGAAGCTGCCTTCGTCAAGGAACATCAAAATCCGCTCGCGAGCCGAGTATTTACCCTTGGCATGTTGTTTGTCAATACGGTCCTGTCCTCCGCCCAAACGAGCTTTTTCTCGCAACGAGAGTAACTCGTTGATCTTTTCTTGCATTGTCATAAATCTATGATATTTAAGTATTTTAGTAAAAAAAAAGAACTATTTCACCTATAAAAACAGGTGGTGCAAAAGTATGTTTTTTTTCAATTGAAGCCCGTATGGAAAATGAAAAAACAGGCTGGTCCCAATTTCGTAAACCAGCCTGTTTCGCCACATGAGCGGTCGCTGATGTTCTTGTCGTACCCCGGAGTCCGACTATAAGAACACAAGCACGGGAAGTATGATGGCGTGTTGAAAACGAGCCACAAAGATACTTGATAGATTCAAGTGGCAAAGTTATAAAAAACATGCGCCGGGCAGTCGAAAGAAAGCACTTTTCGCGGTC
>CAVIPZ010000181.1:0-3785 GCA_963644715.1 bacterium
GGTAGTGGCCCCGATGGCGGAGTTCATGCTTTTCCCGTTCTGCGCCGACTATGAAATCAAAGTGCTGGACATTGCCTTCATCGACAACGACCGTTCGGGCATATCTGGCGACATCATCAACAGTTTCAACGCCTCCGGCCTTTTCATCTCGCACGGTCTGCTCAACTGCAAAGACGAAGCCGACGAACTGATGAAGCACGACAAAATCGACCTTTTGGTAGAGTTTCCTGACGACCTCGAAAAGAACCTGTTCAACAACGAGCCCACGCAGATTGCCATCACCGCCAACGCCATCAACAGCGTAAAGGCCGGCATCGGCACCGGCTATGTGCAGGAAATCATCGGCCGCCACATACAGGAGTTTGCCGCCGACCATGCTTCGGGCAACATCAAGCAAGTGCCGGCCAACGTCAACATCTCCAACATCTACTGGTACAACGAGCAGATGAACTACAAGAACCTGATTGTCCCGGGCATCCTCGTCATTCTGGTCACGCTGATAGGCTGTTACGTCACGGCGCTCAACCTTGTGCGCGAAAAGGAAATAGGCACCATCGAGCAGGTCAACGTCACCCCCATCAAGCGGTGGCAGTTCCTCATTGGCAAGATGATCCCGTTTTGGCTCTTGGGCATGGCGGAGTTCATAGCCGGACTGGTCATCATGAAGTTCGTGTTCGGCATTTCCGTGCAAGGAAGCATCCCTTTGCTGCTGGGCATCACCGCCATCTACCTTTTTGTCATGTTAGGCCTTGGTTTCTTCATCTCCAGTGTTTCAGAGAACCAGCTGCAGTCGATGTTCATCGTGCTCTTCCTGTTCATCGTGTTCGTGCTGCTCAGCGGCGTGTTCACCCCCACCGAAGGCATGCCCGAATGGGCGCACCGCATCAACTACCTCAACCCTATGTCGTTCTATATTGAAGTGATAAAGAAAATAATACTCAAAGGCAGCGAGTTTGCCAGCGTGCAGAAAGAGACGATTGTGTTGGCGGTTATGGCCGTCATCATCAACACCGGCGCCGTGCTCAGCTACAAGGAGAGCAGCAAGTAGCCCGTCAGTAAGATTTGAGATAACATATTGCAGAATATCAATTTTATACAACAACATTTCAACAACAAAAAAAATGAAAAAGATTCACACTTTCTGGAAAAAAGCAGTATCGATGATGATGCTGCTGAGCATTTCCTTTCTGGGATTTGCACAGCTCAACCTCAACGGAGGCTTTGAGACTTGGACCAACAACCTGCCTGACGGCTGGAATGGCACCAAAACAAATGTGGGTGACTCCAACATTGTGCAGGTCAGCTCTGCCTATCAAGGCAACTACGCCTGCCGTCTTGTAAATACCGGAAGCAGTCACAAACGTTTCAGCACGCAACCTATTGCCGTTGACTCCAACGTGCAGTATCTCATCACCTACTACGTCAAAGGACACGGCGACATCAGAACGGGCCTGTATGACGGCAGAAGCGGCGGCGGCGTTTCTGCTTACAATAATTACCACAGCATCAACGCCACCACCTACCAATGCTACACCGACACCGTCAAGGCGATGCACACCTTAACTTCCGGAGAGTTCCTTTTCTCTCTCAGAAACACGGTGGATGCTGACGGGCACTTGGTTATTGACAACGTGACCATCACCGCCGTTTCATCGGCCGTCACCGAAGTTGCCGCCCCGGTCATCACCGTAACGGGCCAAGCCATCAGCGGCACCTACTACGGACCTGCCACAGTCAGCATGAGCACCACCACCGACAGCGCAGCCATTTACTACACCCTTGACGGCAGCGTTCCGTCTGACACCTCCACCCTCTACACGGCGCCTTTCACCCTCTCGGCCAACGCCACCGTGAAAGCCATCGGCATCAAGAGCGGACTCGCCAGCAGCAGCGTCACCACCAAAAGCCTCGTGTTCTCCAACGACACCATCCTCTTCTTCCAGGATTTTGAGGCTGACACCATCGGCTCAATGACCACCTACAGCACCAACGACTCGCTGCAGCTTTGGAATGTGGCCTCTTACAGCGGAAACCACTACGCATACGCCAACGGATACAACAAAGGCGTGAACGAAGACTGGCTCATCACCCCGCAAATTACGCCGCAATCGGCAAACGGAGGCGTTTCGCTCTCGTTCCGTTCTGCCACCCGATACAACGGCCCTGCCGTTCAGCTGAAATACTCCACCAACTACAGCGGCACGGGCAACCCTTCCGCCGCCACCTGGACTGACCTCACCGCCAGCGCCACATGGTCAACGGGCAACTTTACCTGGACACCCTCGGGGGCAGTCAACATCAACGCCACCGCACCGTTGCACATCGCCTTTGTATATACCTGCGACTCCTCTAACGCAGCCGCCTGGGAGATTGACGACATCGCCGTCGTGAGCGGCATTTCCGACGTAGTAGCCAACCCTGTCATCACACCGGCAGCCGGTTTCTATTACGACACCGTCAACGTCAGCATTTCCTGCACCACACAAGACGCCGCCATCTACTACACCCTCGACGGCACTGAGCCCGACAGCGCCAGTACCCGCTATACGACACCTTTTCCCTTGACCGCCAACGCTACCGTCAAGGCCATTGCCTACAAGACAGGCAGCTTCACCAGCGACGTTACAGAGGCAGCCTACACCTTCCCCGTGGCCGTGGCTGACATCGCCGCTTTCAAAGCCGCCAACACCGCAACCAACTCCACCGTTTACAAAATCACGGGCGACGTGACCTTTGTGTTCAAAAACGGCAAGAACCTCTATATTCAGGATGCCACGGGCGGACTGCTGGTTTATGACCAGAGCAACCTCCTTGACGGCACCTACACCGAAGGCGACATCATCAGCGGCGGCATATATGGCACCTACACCCTCTTCCGCGGTCTCACCGAGATGGTACCCACCCGCAACCTCGCAGCCGCTTCCGGAAACACGGGCACGGTTGCCCCTGTAATGGCCGACATCGCTTCCGTGAAAAGCATGTATGCCCAATACGAATCAAGACTGGTAACCCTTACGGACGTCACCTTTACTGACACCGCCAGCTACAGCACAGCATCAGCCACCAACATCAACATAGTGCAAGGACAAGACACTATGCAGTGCCGCAACCAGTTCAAAACGCTGGAAATGGACATCAACGCAGGCTTTGAAGCCAACGTTACCGGCTTTGTGCTCCGCTACAACAACAACTTCCAGATTGCCCCGCGTGCCAACAGCGACATTGAGGAAATCATCACCGTTCTCGACACCGTGGCCGAACCTGTCATCACCGTGAACCCGCTCACCAACGACATGTACTCGGTAGCCATCTCTTGCGAGACAGAAGGCGCCTCCATCTATTACACCACCGACGGCACTGAACCCACAACGGAATCAACCGTCTATACCGACCTTGTCACGGTTGCCAGCGGAATCACCGTAAAGGCCATGGCCGCCAAAGAGGGCATGGTTAACAGCACGGTAGCCACAAGCAGACCTACAGGCATCGAGGACTTGGCTGCCGAACAGATCCGCCTCTTCCCGAACCCCACTACTGGCTTCTTAACCGTCAACTGCGGCAACATGCAGGTTGAACGCATCGACGTTTACTCCGTAGCCGGACAACTGATCCGCACCGCTGAAAGCAACGCCTGCCTGAACACCATTGACTTGACAGACGCCCCTGCCGGCATCTACTTTGTACGCATCACCGGCAACAACACCGCAATTGTCAAGAAAATCAGCAAACGATAGCGGGAGAGAAAAGATACCCATAACAAAAAAGGATACTATGGCATAGTATCC
>CAVIPZ010000182.1:0-3768 GCA_963644715.1 bacterium
CGAGCGGCCAATGACCATAACCGGCGGTGAAACCGTCGGAGCAAGCCGCGCCCCGTGCCAACAGAGCCTCGAAGAGGCTCAACAGCGCAAAACCGGCGCGCAAGCCCAGCGAGGACGTAAGACTTGCCTAACAATTATTGAATTAGGAATTAGGAATTGATGAGGGGCAACACGCGTAACGCCTCTAAGTTCTAAACTCTAAACTCTGTTTCGTGCGGTTGCCGTGAGAAAAGCAGCCCATTGATTGCAGCGGCTGCAAATAAGGTGTATTTTTGCACCGTAAAAAAACGGACTGACACGTGCTTCGCTATATCATAAAGAAAGTGCTTTACGGCATCCTGCTGATGTTTGGGGTAGTAACCCTTGTGTTCTTCCTTTTTTCGGTACTGCCTTCTGACCCTGCACGCATGATGATGGGGCAGCGCAGCGATTTGGAAACGGAAGAGGCTATCCGCAAAGAGATGGGGCTCGACCTCCCGCTCGGGGTGCAGTATCTGGCCTACCTGAATGACGTGTCGCCTCTGTCGTGGCACAAAACCGCCGACAAAGACTCTTTTTTCTACCTCAACGACAACAATTATCATTACGTCAAAATCATATCCACGTCAAAATCTGCAGTGGTGCTGAAAGCCCCCTACCTGCGCCGGTCATACCAGAGCAAGCGGCCTGTAGGCGAGATTATTGCGGAGGCTTTTCCAAAGACAGTCTTGCTGTCAGTGGTATCCATCGTATTCGCGCTCATTGTAGGCATAGTCGTCGGCATATTCTGCGCTTTGTACAAAGGCACCTGGTTCGACCATCTGGCTTTAGTGCTCTCCACACTCGGCATGTCGATACCGTCGTTTTTTGCCGCCATCCTGTTTGCGTGGGTGTTCGCATTCCTGCTGTCAGACGTCACAGGACTCAGTATGTTCGGCAGCCTCTACACCGTTGACGACTATGGCAGCGGCCAGTACCTAGATCTCAAGAATCTGATTCTGCCGGCAATAACATTAGGCATCCGCCCGTTGGCCGTAGTGGTAGAATTGACCAAAAACTCGCTCCTCGACGTGCTGTCGCAGGACTACATCCGCACCGCAAAGGCCAAAGGGCTCTCAAGGCATACCGTCATTGTGCGCCATGCGTTGAAGAACGCCCTGAATCCCGTAGTGACTGCCGTGTCAGGGTGGCTGGCCGGACTGTTAGCCGGGGCCGTGTTTGTGGAGTACATCTTCGACTGGAAAGGCATGGGCGTTGTCATCGTTGACGCGCTCGACAAGTATGATTTTCCTGTGGTGATGGGTTCTTTGCTCTACGTCTCCATCGTTCTCGTCATCATCAACATTATATGCGATATCATTTATGGCTGGCTGGATCCGAGAGTCAGTCTCAACTGAAAGCCGCAAGCCTTTAAACAGACATTTTCGACATGCGGGAATGCATTGTTTTTTTCCTCTTTTGAAAATAATCAATCTCCGATAGAAAAAAAATAATTACATTTGCACGTTATTTTCGGAATAAATAACAGACGCATCTGCTTTCTGCTCTGCATAATCTCATATTCTATACAAACTCCTATTTATTTCAAGAAAAACAGGTAACAACAAACTGCTGTCACCCTGCTTTGCAATTATTGTTCAATAAATAGATAAAAACATGAGACTATATTTACTTCGTGCCGCATTGCTGCCCGTCCTGTTCTGCTGCGCTGCCGCAATGGCGCAGACCGTCATTATAGGTGAAAGCAATGGAAGTCGCCACGAGGGATGTCATTTCCTGTGGTACGATTCTGGCGGAGACTCCGGAAACATTGCCAGAAACTATGAAGGCTACGGCATCACATTTGTATCGCCAGACTCGCATATCAGGCTGGAGTTCACCTCTTTCGATATTGGCGGAACAATGACCGTCTATGACGGAGCGGGGCCTTGGGTTGACCCCGCAAACAGCCGCCTTATCGGGCGTTTCCATACTTCCACGCTTGATGCCACAACTGGAAACATACCGCCCGTCATCTTCTCGTCTGGAAATACCCTCTACATCGAATACAGCGGGTTTTACAGCGATATGGAACATTCCGGCTGGGCGGCCGAAGTTACTTGCGTATCAGAAATGCTCACCGTGCCGGCAGGGTCTGCTTGTCCTCAGATCTTGATTGGGGACTCAACGGGAACAGCACAGCGCGTCATAGAGCATCGCTGTGGGCAGCCTATCTTGCTGACCACCGACATCATCGCATTTGGCCGCCACACCAACGACTACACCGTAACACAGATACCCTACGCCCCACCGTTCCCGTTCAACGAAGGGACACCGGTAACCGCCGATGATGACGACAAATGGATACCTCGCGACAACCCTGGCGTTGACCTCCCGTTCACATTCTCATTTTTCGGACAAAACTACAACAGAGTCTATCCAGGCACCAATGGACTCATCTCATTCACAAGACCTTACGGGCCGAATGTTCCTAATGGGGGACTTTGGTACTGCGCTTGGGAATCAACCGTCTGTCCTACCCGGTCAACCGTAACGCTTCCATATTTGCAACAAGATTGGATGGCAGACATTGAAACCTGGGGAACTGTAGCCATTCTACGCCATCCTTATCTTTATCCTAATTCCATTTATGGCGTAATGGAAGACGTAGATTGCCGCTGCTTCATCAACAACGGCTCTGTGCGCTACGGCATTATGGGGGAATATCCTTGCCGGACTTTCGTGTTCAACTATGACAACGTCGGGCTATACCAAAGACCAGGTGAAACTTTATGGGGCGATACTGTACCCAGATGTTTCGAAGACAGCAGCAAATACAACTCCTATCAAATGGTGCTGTACGAAGGCACCAACATCATCGACATCTATATCCGGCATCGAGCAAACAACCCGAATCACAACAACGGCAACGGCGTGGTTGGCATTCAAAACAGCACTTCTTCACAGATGATCATTGCGCCCGGCCGAGACTTGAATGTCTTGTGGACGGCGGATCTCGAGGCCTGGCGTTTCACGCCCGTAACCCCGCCCGACGAAGAAGCCGTCGTTGAATGGTATGAAAACAGCCTTGACAGTCCTGTTCTTAGTACAGACACTGAGATTGAAGTCAATCCAGAGGTCATCACGGACTATATAGTAAAATACAGATTCACAAATTCTTACGACAGTGTCTTTGTATTATACGACACCATAACCGTGCGAGTTGCCATACCTACGGAGAGCATCATCGCCCACACCGCTTGCGGAACCTACGATTGGAACGGCAGCCACTACACCCAAAGCGGCGACTACACCCAGACTTTCACCGCCGCCAACGGTTGCGACAGCGTTGTGACGCTGCAACTCACCATTCTGCAACCTACGGAGAGCATCATCGCCCACACCGCTTGTGAGTTCTACGAATGGAACGGGCAACAATACACACAGAGCGGCGACTACACCCAGACCTTTACCGCTTCTAACGGCTGCGACAGCGTTGTGACGCTGCACCTTGCCATTCTGCAACCTACGGAGAGCACTATCTCCCATACCGCCTGCGGATCTTACGACTGGAACGGGCAACAATACACACAGAGCGGCGAATACTCACAGACTTTCACCGCTGCCAACGGCTGCGACAGCATTGTAACCCTGCAACTCACCATCCTCCAGCCGACCGAGAACACTATCTCCCACACCGCCTGCGAAGCCTACGAGTGGAACGGGCAAGTTTTGAATGAGTCCGGAACATATACCCAAACGTTTACGGAACAGAACGGCTGCGAGGGGACACTGACCCTGCACCTTACC
>CAVIPZ010000183.1:0-3576 GCA_963644715.1 bacterium
ATACAAGATGGTTATAACAGAAAGCGACCTGTAAAAACCAACCGCTAAAAGCTTAATTTCACCAATAGAACAGGGGGGGGCAAACGGCTGCGGCAGAGAAAGACATTTTTTGTGACTACTCAGGTGATCGACTATAGACACGCGGCCGAGTTCTGACTGTTCTGGCATTTCAGGTTGTGGTGCTACGCCGGCGCAATGGATGCAATGACCCGAAGAACCTCGAAAGGGCTCTGCCCGTTCTTGACCGCCGTCCGTATGACGGAGAAGACGGTGGCGTAGTTCTCTGCGCCGGCTTTATAACTTTCAAAGTTGAACTTATCCTTTTTCGTATTCTTCTTTTCCTTCCTCGTTTTGTGGCGTGAAGAAATAGAAAGGCTCGGAAATGTGTACTTTTTGCCAACGAATGTAAGAATGAAAATGACGGGCTCGCACTACAGAAAGGAATCGGTTAGTAACTATACTCTCTTTGTTTCACATAACCGATAAAAGTTATTGCCGCCTGACGGCTATGTCTCTTTTACAAGCGCAACAATCTCTTTCTCTATTTGCCCCATAGCCCTGACAAAACCGACATAGTCGTCGGTTTTCGGAATTATTACCCTACAGATGAAGATTTCACCGCCTTTTCCTTTAAGCGTTCCGTATTGCTCTTTGCTGACGAACGGTTGCGACACAACTCCGTCCACGTCCGTGTCAGAAGAGGCAGCCGGGCAGATAAAGATGCCTTTATTAGAGTCCATAACGTGCATATAGGATATCATCTGGAAAAGGTCGTTTCGCTCTATTGTATTAAGCCACTTGTATTTAGCATCCGCAACCATATCAATTCTATCGCCGTTTTCAGCACCGTTTTTCGGATAATAGAAGTCAGGGTACATTTCATTTTTCCGGTTTTCTTTAAAGGGATAATATCGTCCCTCTCCTGTTTTGTTTTTCGGGTGGGCAAAACCGGCTTTTGAAAGGGTTGTATTCAGGTACTCTTCCCAAAGCCATGCGCCGTCGAAGAGTATGCCGTGGATGTTTTCGTTGGTTTCGCCATAGCCGAGCCTTTCGTGGCGCAAAATCTGGAGACACAGTCGCTGAAGTGGACGGTATTCAGAGTAGTATGGATGTATCTTAGGTTTTGTGTTGGAAAGCATCACCTTGCGAAGGTCGCTGCGTCGGTAAGTCGGGGTGGACATCTTAATCAGCTTGACCTGTTTCTGCGTGTCCGGCGATTCCAACATCCCGCCAAAAATGGTCTTGCGCTGCAAATGCTCAATGGTGTGGCGAATCAATTGGGTAACCGTGTTATCATATACATATTCGCGTGTGTTGTATGAGATTTTGCCGTTGCGGAACGGATAATTGTTGCGGAAGTGGGCATTGAAATCTATGACACCACGCATCCGGCTGTCGTTGTATTCGCGATGCACATACTCGCGATAGACTCCTTGATTCATAGCCTTATTCAGGAAGTAAGGAAACAACATTGCGGCTATATCGAGCGCACAGTCTTGGCTTCTGCTATGTTCGAGCGCGAAAACGTTGATGGCAAAGACTTTCTGCAACATATACAGCATAAACCAGTCGTTGCCATTGCTTTGCGAGAAACGGGAGCGGATTGTCAACCGGGTAGAGCCACAACCCACAAAGCCCATAATGTTGCCGGTTTTGAGACTGATTTCGTCATCATTGCCGGCTTCAATCGTGAGAATCGGGCTGTTTTCTATTTCATCATTATAGCGGCTGCAACCGCTGTCAGGGAACAACCACAATCCGTCGGAGTTTAATGTGCCAATGCTTTTCCCTGCTATGCACTTCAAGTCCTTCCACACCTTTTGTGCCTCTTCGCCGCGAAGTACAAACGGGTTGTTAAGATTGTTGTCTGTGGTTATTATATCCATATTCACAGGGAAAGTGGTCATTGAAATGCTCTTATTCTGCGTCTTTTTTTTCGTTGTCAACGTTCTCTTGTGCGTCAGCCGAATCTTGCTCACCTGAAGTCGGTGCAGCGTTGACTATAGTCTTTATGCCGAAGTAAGCCGCTTTTATCTCTTCCACTTGCCTGTCAACATCCCGTTCGCCCCGGAAATATTCGTAAATGATGCCATAAAGATGATTGTTCCAGAGACCTTTGCTCCCGATTTCATCATATTTCCTGAAATAGGATGCGCCGATGCAGTACGCCGCCCCAAGTTTTTCTTCGATTTGCTTGTTGAGGTCAGACATTCTTTTTCGCGCATCACCTTGTATGCCCATATTGTCAGCACTCTCGGCTGCAGTGACCTCTCGCCAGGCAAAGCGGCGCCGGATAGCAAAGTCCATCGTCTCCACGCCACGGTCCACATCGTTCATCGTGCCGATGATAAAAACGTTCTCAGGAATGAAGAACCCCTGCTTGAAAGCATCATCGTCTTCTACCATATTGAGATATTGGGTTTGCACCCGTCCTTCCTCCCCTCTGCAGTCGGGCTCAATGGAGTAAAAGAGTTCTCCAAAGATCTTGGAAAGTTCGCCTCGGTTAATCTCATCAATGATAAAGACGAACTTCTTCTCTTTGTCATTCAACGCCTTTTTGCAAAAGATTTTGAAAATGCCGTCTTGTCGGCAGAAATTGCCATTAGCATCAGGGCGCAGACCCTCCACAAAATCGGTATAGTCGAAGGAGGGATGAAACTGCACAAAACCCACCTGATTGCGTTCTGAAGTGTCAAGGGCATTCCAGCGCTTTGTATTGCCAGACACAATTAAGGCCGCCATCTGTTTGGCCGTGTAGGTCTTGCCCGTGCCCGGCGCACCCGTGAGAATCAGGTTCTTATTGTTCAGCAGCAATTGGCAGTAGGCATCGTATTTAACTGTTTTTTGCAAAGTTTTTTTCCGTATCTCCCGTATCTTTTCGTGCATAACATCATCCAACCTGTACAATTCTTTCACTATGGCCTCTGCCACATCCTCTTTGGATGTCGTTACCATATTCCACCCATCATTGTTCAGACGGCAACTAAAGCTATCGTCCCATTCGAATCCGGTTACGTTATCTATTTTTTGAAACATTTGTTTATAATTCTGAAACGTATTTTTATTTTGACAATACATTTCAACATAAACATATCCTTTGTTTCGATTGGCTTTTTCATACGGTCGGGCAGCGACACCATAACGACAATCTTCATCGCCCACCAATTTGTCTTTGGTTCCAACAAAGAAGAATCGTTCGCCGTCTTCCTCTTTTACAATAGACAATCCTTTGTTTGGATCAAGTTTTTCTTTTACTGCCTCTCGCAAATCATTAAAAGAATATTTGTCCGGTTTGTTTTCTGTCATCTTCCATAATTCATCAGCATACGCATAGATGTCTTCCCCATTCCTCTTGTCAATCAAGAACGACTGCAACTCCGGAATTGTGGCTTTGTTTGCATTTTTCATTCCCTTTCCCTCTGCTATGTATTGCAATTTTTCTTTGTTGAATATCGGAACAAGCTGTTCATTGGAATACATAAATGCAATTTTCCATTTTACCGTATCGCCAAACAATCTGACATTGTCAATCCTGAGCTCATCCAATTCTTTCCATTTCCCCTCTCGGGCTAACTC
>CAVIPZ010000184.1:0-3498 GCA_963644715.1 bacterium
GAGCACAACCTTGCCAAGGTTGGGGTCGCGAGTTCGAGTCTCGTTTTCCGCTCAACTTTATTAGATTTAGGTGTTTGAAAGGACGGTTCGGGATTCCCGAGCCGTTTTTTTATGGTTTCTTTTTAACAACGATTTTATTGACAACTGGTTGAATATCAGTCATAAACACGTTATAAAAATGCATTGGTTTTCTATGGTTTACCATAAAACAAATTGCGGCAAGCAATTGGAGTCTGTCTCGCCCGCTAACAATAAAGTTCGCAAACGGGGACTGAAAAATGGGGTGATTCATACTTTGAAGACCCCATTTGACCATTAATCATTTGTTCAAGTTTTCGTCAATCCACTCCGAAATTATCTTCTCTGTGATGCCGCCGCCAACAAAACGGTTGACTTCAGCGCCGTCTTTAAGGAACACAACGGTCGGAACAGTCGCTATGCCAAACCGCTTTGCCGTATGCGGCGACTCGTCAATATCCATTTTAAAGAAAGTCACCTTTTTGCGGTATTGCCGTGCAACGCTCGCTATGCGCGGTTCCAACAAACGGCACGGACCGCACCATCTCGCCCCGAATTCTATCAAAGCGTAACCTTTCCGCACTTTCTTGTCAAAAACGCCATCATTTATCATTTCTACATATTTCGTATTATCAGGAGTGAGCATCTCGTTGATTTTAAGGCTATCGCATTCCCTGTAAACTATACTTCCGTTTTCATCTTGTGTTATCACAATGGACTTGTCCTCATCGGGAAAGGCAAGCACGGCCGGATCCACATTTCCCCAATGCACATCTTGCAATTCTTTGGAAGTTCGTATGGTTAACCCTTTCATCTCCATTTCGGTTTGGGATTTCACGACAAGTCCATGCTCAAGGTTTTTATAGACGCCGTAATTGAAAGGTATTCTGAATGAGGTGTCTATCCAAATGACGCTAACCACTTGCATCATCTCGTCCTCAATCTCAAATTCGACCAAGAGGCAGTTATATCCATTGATGCGAACGATTGTGTCTGAAAAGAGAATTGGCATAGTGTCAGAACCCTTTTCCATTGTTTTCTTTGTCACGACAGGCGTCCCCATCATAGTTTGAATGCTGACCAGTTCCTGTCTGTCGGCCATATAGAATGGTTTATATGTCTGGCATCAAACATCTCGTCGCAAATTTATGCGGAAAAGGTATAAATAAATGTATTGCAACCCAATGGTACATGAATGCAGAATGGAACTTTGTGGCATGACTAAATAAAAAAGGCCGGGTCATTGACCCGGCCTTTTGACTATCGTTAGTTGTTATGTTATTTCACAATAAACTTGTAGGTAACCTTGCCGGTTTTGGTCTGGAGGTTCAGGAAATAGATTCCGTTAGAAAGACTATTCACCGGAATAGTATAAATGCCCTCGCCATTCTCGTGGTTGAATTGGTCGGTAAGCACAACCTTGCCAGCCATATCAACAACCGAGGCAGTTATTTTCTGTGCACCAGCCTTAAAGGAGACATTAAGGTTCTCTGAAGCAGGATTAGGATAAATGTTCACATCCTGAAGGTCGCTGTATTGGTCAACGCCCAAAACGCCGTCAAATTCGAGTTCAAAGCCAGTGCCCTCTTTCCAGTTGTCCGTGACAAACTTGACGAGAACATCGTTGGTGGAAATCATAAAATGGTCGTACGGTCTGTTGTCTGCGGTGTAGCGAACAATAAGGTCATTGTTGTTGTTCACATCGTAGAACTCGATATAGTCGCCGGCTTTCAGATCAAATTTATGGAAGATGAAGTTGTAGCCCGTGTTGAACTGCAGACCGCTCAATCTGTATTGGCAAACGTTTGAGGGTTTATAGAGACCGTCGCCGGTAGCGTTGTCTTTCTTGTCGGTCAATGTGGTGTTGTAAACATTTTTATACTCCTTGTAAGAAGCGCAAGCGTCAACATTATTGTAAGCTCTTACCTTATATTCCATCACGAAACCATAGTCCGTGTTTTCGTCAGCATTAGAAGTGAACTTAATCAGCACGCTGTCGGCGGTGATGTTGAAGACACCGGGAAGGGTTTGTCCCTGATAATCGCCGTGGACGCTGCCGCCGAGTCCTGTATAGTCAGAGCAAGCGGCCATCAGGTAATCGCCGGAATACTGTGCTCTGATGCCAGAGGCTTCGGTGCCGCCATTGTAAATAGTGATGTAGTCACCTTCTTTAGTTTTAATTTTGTAGAACTGAAGCTGGTATCCTGCTGCATTGGGGCAAGCGAGCACCCAGCTGCGGTCAGTGTTAGGAGAATATTTCACGTTACCTGCGCCATCAGAAATGGTGCCGTTGCTGGCCGTAATGCGGGTATGTCCGCTGGTAGGTTTCAAAAGTGCGGTAGAGTCGCTTGTGTTAGGATAGAGGTTCACCATCATCGACTCGCTCCAATTGTAGTTGAAGTTGCCGTAACTTGAGGAGCGCATATTCTTGAGACGGTAGAAGCCGTTGTCGGCGCCGCCCCAACCCCAGTTGACGTGGAAATAATTGATGTCGTTCACATTGGTATAACCATCCACAATCCAAGCGTGACCGCCTGCAGACTGGCTTTGTCCGGAATAGAAAATAGGACGGCGATTGTCGAGTTCATTCACCAATTTTGCTTCCCATTCAGCAAGAAGGGTAGCGTTAGCGGTATCGGTCACCACATCGGTAATGTTCTGGAACTGTCCTGCAGCAGCGTAAGAAAAGTGGTTCTGAAGAGCGGTCAGCGCCTTTTCAGACTGGGTGCCTGAGCCGTCGTGACCGTAACCCATACGGACGGAGACACCGCAATGATACAGCAGGTTGGCCAGTTCAAAGTTGTAACTTTCGATGCTGTTAGGCATAGCGTCGTAATCGTAGGTGGCGCGGCTGAAGTTTGCCGTTTGGCAAGGATAACTGTAAATCACCTCAGAATAGTCGTCATTATATTCTACCGGGAAATAAGACACGGCACCGTATCCATTTGCAGGGTAACGGTAGTAGAACATAATGTTAGCCATAGTGAGTGCGACGCAGCCTACCGGGGCACGGTGTTCAGAAGAATATTCAGCCAACGGGTTGTAAGGACACTCTGAATTGTAGTAAGGCGACTGGTTCCAAGTGGTTGTAACCAGCGGCTGAACACCTGCCGTAGCGTCTTTGCTGTAAAAACTGAAATCGAAAGCGGAATAACGCGCCCAATCCGGATGGGCAGGCGTAGCCTGAACCGACTTGTCAGCAGCGGATTTGACGATTTCAGACAACTCTGCTTTGTATTTTTCGCACATCATGTCGGCGGGAGTTCCTGCTTGGAAATTGCTTTCAAAAGAATAAGCCAACACAGGTGCCACTTCATCAATTGCAGAAACTATGATGAAGCCTTTATTGCCGACTTTGAAACGATAAAAAAGTGCGTTTCCATCCTGATCGTATGCGGTATATTCAAGATTCAGGCGCATAGCCGGTGTTTCCCATGTACCCAAGCGTTCAGCAATGAAATTTCTGGACACTTTTTGAGC
>CAVIPZ010000185.1:0-3490 GCA_963644715.1 bacterium
ACCCAATGGTTAGGGCTGCATTTCATTGCCGCCTCCGATTTTTATCCTTGGCAGTTCATCACCTATATGTTCATGCACGGCAATTTCAGCCACCTTTTCTTCAACATGTTCGCGTTGTGGATGTTCGGTGCAGCCGTAGAGAACTATTGGGGCACAAAGCGTTTCCTCATCTACTACTTCATCACCGGCATAGGCGCGGCATTGACCCATTATGTTGTTCTTTACTTCGAGATTCATCCGCAGTTGGTATTGCTTGACGGTTTCTTGAACGACCCTTCGCTGGAGACCTACCGCAATCTTGTCCTCAACAACAAGGATGCAAGATTCACGCAAATGCTCACCACAAACCTGACTTACTTGCAGCAGAACCCTGACGCGCTCAACCGCATCATTGAAATCACAGGCAACGCACGGGAGACATTCCTCAACAGTTTCAACATCATCGGCGCATCGGGTGCCGTCTATGGCATCTTGCTGGCATTCGGCATGCTGTTTCCAAACAACTACATATATATCTATTTCCTGCTGCCCATAAAGGCCAAATGGATGGTGCTGCTTTACGGTGTGCTTGAGCTGCTTACCGGGCTTGGCGCCTCTGACGGCGTGGCTCATTTTGCCCACCTCGGCGGCATGGTGTTCGGCCTGGCTGTAATACTGCTGTGGCGACGCAACGAGCGGCAACACAACGGCTGGACAGAGCCCAACCGCTCACGCAGGTTCTCGTTCAAAAGGCGGCGCAAAAGGAATGCACCTTGCGACTACTACATAAATGACAGCCGGCCAATGAGCGACGAGGAGTACAATGCCCGCAGAGCATCTGAACAGCAACGGACGGACGAAATCCTCGACAAGATATCCAAAGGCGGCTACGAATCACTTTCAAAAGAAGAGAAACACTTCCTCTTCAAGCAATCAAGGAAATAGCCCTATGGCCAAGAAAAAACTGGAGTTCATCAAATCTTTTGCCAAATTCCTGCTGCTGGCGTTGACTGTCGCAGCCGCTCTTGCCTTGCTGTTTTCCTATCTTGCAAAATTTATTCCTCCCTCTGTATCACACTTGATTGCCTACTGCGGACTTCTGTTCCCCTATTTTCTCTTCGTCAATCTTGGATTTGCTGTGCTGTGGCTCTTCATAGACTACCGTTGGTCGCTTCTGCCTACTGTCATCATCCTCTTGAACATCAACAACATTGACCGCCATTTCCAGATGCGCGCACAGGAAAAGCCTGAAATCTGCGCCAACTGCCTCAAGGTGATGAGTTTCAATGTGCGTTTGTTCAACATGTTCGTAGATGACCGGAATGAAAGCAGCAACAAGATCATGAATTTCCTGAAAAGCGAAAGGCCGGACATCCTCTGCGTTCAGGAGTTTCTCAGCGACGCCTCGGGACGGTCGCACTACAACACGACACAACATGTACTCGAAGCCCTCGGGCTGCCCGACAACAACAAGACCTACCGCACCTATCTCTTTCCGAGCGGCGTCAGCGGATACAAGTCAGGACTTGCCATCTTCAGCCGCTACAGAATCCTTGGCTGCGGCATTGTTGAGATGCCCGACAGTTCGGACAACAAGTCCATGTATGTAGATATACGCTACAACAGCGACACCTTGCGCATATACAACCTCCATCTCAGTTCAATGAGGCTCGATGACGAAGATTATGCTACCGGAAAGGCCTTGCTGCACAGCCATGCAGACTCCGCCTCAGATATGGACTACAAAGTCCGCAAGCTCAACACCAAAATCGCATCTGCATTTGAATCAAGGCAATACCAAGCCCGCAGCGTTCACCGCTCGGTGGATACGTGCCGCTATCCTGTCATCGTCTGCGGCGACTTCAACGACTCACCCGCCTCGTACAGCTACAACAAGATTGCCCACCGGCTCAAAGACTCTTTCCGGAGCAGCGGAAAAGGCACCGGCACCACCTATGCAGGTGAAGTGTTCCCCACCTACCGCATCGACTATATCCTCCATGACCGCAGGTATAACGATTTCGGCTATACAGTATGCCGTGAAATGGACGTTTCAGACCACTACCCTATTTATACTTACATTTCAATCATCAATAAAAAATGACCCTTTTCAGATTCTCCCGGAAAATTGCAAGCCGCCTTTCCGTTATGCTGTTCTCTGCCCTGTTTCTTGCAGGATGCCACGCTACAAAGTCTAAAGAACCCCTCAAGGAACCTGTTGTGGTGAATGAGGAAACCGTTGTGGCACTGGCAAAACGTATTGAGAAAGGGATCCTTGACGGAAATGCCGCGGCACTCGACAGCCTCATCGACAAACAGCACATCAAGCGTGTCGTTTCCGAGAACTCCATCGTTTACAGCGGCTTCGATGTTGAGGGAGGGCAACAATATTTCGACGACTGCCTCAAACTGGGCAGCCAACACGTCAAAGCCGTCAACAACGGCGGCGACTTTGCCTTTGTAAGACATTACACCGATGAGGGAAAACACCATGTCGTATTCCGGACTTACGACAGTTTCAGCCTCAACTTCTCGGATTTCACCATCGATACGGCCAATGGAAAGATGATGCTTGAAGACGGCTTCATCTACAACACCGGCAGCCTGCTCTC
Source organism: bacterium (assembly GCA_963644715.1). Classification (GTDB taxonomy): domain Bacteria; phylum Bacteroidota; class Bacteroidia; order Bacteroidales; family WCHB1-69; genus F23-D06. Next base: position 2,592 of record CAVIPZ010000185.1, read on the forward strand.
CGGGAACATCGGAAAAAGCATGCTCTATAACCTGATGCTGAAAACCGCCCCCGACGGCGCCACGCAATGGCTCTACAAGGCAGAAGAACTGCTCAAAGAGGGCAAATTCCGCGAGTCGCTCCAGCTGTTGACCGCCCACAAGCCTGAAATAAAGGATTATCCCCTGTTCTACCAATTGTATATTGCCGACCTCTACAAGACCGCCCCGGCAAACTTCATCAACAACCTTGACCAGTTAAAAGAAGATGCCGACCCGCGTTACCTTCTGCTGCACAAACTGCTCTATTATTTCAACAACGGAAAGGTTAAAGAAACAGAAAAAACTGTGAACGAACTCATTACATATACAGGCGACGACCCTATATACCTGCTTTTCTACGCCAAAGCGAACATCTACGCCAAACGCTATGCAGACGCACTCTCCTGCCTTGAGATGGCAGAGAAAGCCCTTCCGCTGCTTTGGGACTTGTGGTACAGTGAACTGCAATGCTACAAAGGACTGAAAGACGAAAGCGGATTTCAGAATTGCCTGCTCAAAGGCAAGGAGGCATACGGAATGAACGATGAAGAGCTGCGGCAAGTGATGAAATAGCCGCACAGGAAATGGCTCAATAGTGTGCAATCATTTCCAGAATGAGCCTGTCTTCGTTGTTTTCCACACCTGCACGGAAGAAATTCTTCTCGTAATTGACCCTGATTGAAGCCCTGACCGGCTGCTCGATGAACATCAGCGTAACGCCAGCCGTGATGCGCTGCCGGAACTGGTCCCATTCATAAACGCCCATTTCTGAAAGTTTGCCCGTGCAGTTTGGCGTAATGGCATCATAGCGTCCGCCAATATGAATGCTGTGCAGCATCTTCTTGCGAAGCGGTATCTCATAGAACGCAAGGCCATAGAA
>CAVIPZ010000186.1:0-3481 GCA_963644715.1 bacterium
TCGGTGACCATGCGCCCGTGTCACTTACAGGTCCTCGGAGAGGGCCAACCTCTTCGGAAATCGCCGACTTCGCCAGGTTCAGGCGCGAGTTTTTCGGCAGGTACATCCTTTTCTCCCGAAAAAAAGCAGGAAACAGCTCTGAAATGCAAATTTTCGGGAAAATGTTTTAGTCGTCAATGCAAAACGCCCCTGCCGCAATCAGTTGGCTCGTTCGTGCGGTAGCCGTGTAGAATGTAGAGGCGTTACGCGTGTTGCCCCTCCTCAATTCCTAATTCCTAATTCCTCAATTCCTAATTCCTCAATTCCTAATTCCTAATTCCTCATTCCTAATTCCTAATTCAACAATTGTTACGTCAGCCCGAGGCACATGCGTGTGACGAAAAAAGTCTCAAGTAGCAGTTTCCCGTTTATCTTTTGCGGCGGAACAGTCGGATGAGTTCCCCTATCCACAGCACAAGCGAGGTGAGTGCTATGATGATGAGCCAGTCTATAGCCTTAACGCCGCCCTCGGCAATGTTGAACATCACCTGAAGACCAGGAATCTCTGTAATGGCAATCTGCCCGAAGAGGATGACCATAGCGATGACTATGAACCATTTGGTATTCTTCCACGACATTCCCTTCGATGCGAAGTCGTTGGTCATAAAAGCCTTGGCATTGAAGAGGTTCCAGAACTGCAGCATCACGAATGTGGTAAAGAAGAGCCCGAGTTCGTAAGGTGACAAGCCGGTGCCACCCCAATGTACGTTGCCTTTGAACACGTCAGCAAGGCAGGTGACATCGGCGTGCTGGAAGAAGAAGAGTATAGCCAGCAATATGGCGGTAAAAATGCCGCCCACAGCCAAAATGTTGGCACCCATCCCTTTGAGGATGTGCTCGTTGACAGAGCGCGGCTTCTCGTCCATCACTTTCTTGGCAGGCGGCAGCGACGCGAGCGCGAGGGCTGCAAACGTGTCCATAATCAGGTTCACCCAAAGCATCTGCGTGACAGTAAGCGGCGACTCCGTGCCGACAAAAGCGCCGATAGCCACAATGAGGCTGGCCACCACGTTCACCGTCATCTGGAACAGGATAAAACGTTTGATGTTCTTGTAGAGCGAGCGGCCCCACATCACGGCGTTAGCAATGGTAGCAAAAGAGTTGTCGAGGATGGTCATATCGCTAGCCTCCTTAGCCACGGAGGTGCCGTCGCCCATAGAGAGTCCCACATTGGCGGCATTAAGGGCGGGGGCGTCGTTTGTGCCGTCGCCCGTGACGGCCACCACCATGCCCATATCCTTGAGCATCCTGACGATACGTTCTTTGTCGTTGGGGCGGGCTCGTGAGATGATCTTCACCTTTGCGATACGTTCGCGCAACTGCTCATCGTTCATAGCGCAGATGTCGGCGCCGGTCATGATGTTCTCGTCGGTGTCAGTCTCTTTCCAAAGTCCGAGTTGGCGGCCGATCTCCTTGGCGGTTCCGGGAGCGTCGCCCGTGACGATCTTGACCTGTATGCCGGCCTTAGAGCAGTCTTCGATAGCGGCGGGCACATCGGCGCGGACGGGGTCTTCGATGCCCGCAACGCCCATCAGCGTAAGGTCTTTGACATTGAGTTTGCCGTCGGTGATGACCGTGTCGTTGGCGCCAACCTCCTTATAGGCAAATGCCAGCGTGCGATTAGCATGGCTTTGGTAGTCGGCGAGGACAGACTCATAGCGTTTCTTCTCTTCGGGAGAAATGGCGCACATACCCATCAGGATGTCGGGGGCGCCCTTCACATACACCACCCTGCCGCCGGTAACCTGCGACTCGACCACCGTGGCCATATACTTAAGTTCGGTAGTGAACTGGATGCGGTCGATGACGGGCACCTCCTCGCGGATGTCGAGGTAATTGGTGCCGTTGCGGTGCAGCCAGAGAAGCAGCGCGCCCTCGGTAGGGTTGCCGATAGCCTTGATTTTAGCGGCATCGGCAAAGTCGAGGTTAGCGGTCGTGTTCATAGCGATGCACTCCTTGATCAGTGCAGAGGTGCGGTCGGTTCCGGAGAGGTCTTGACCCTGGATGCCGTCAATGTCGGCGTTCACCACCTTCATCTGGTTTTGGGTAAGCGTACCCGTCTTGTCGGAGCAGATCACAGAAACGGCGCCCATCGTTTCGCAGGCGTGCATCGTGCGGGGCAGCGTATTCTGTTTCATCAGCCGTTTCATGCTGAAGGCGAGGCTGAGGGTCACAGCCATCGGAAGACCTTCGGGCACAGAGACGACCACGAGCGTCACAGCAATCATGAACGAATTGAGGATATAGCTCACAAACTTGACCCATCCGTCGGGGGTGCCGAGTTGGATGTTGCCGTTGAGGGCATACACGAGAATACGGCCCACAATGATCAGGACAGCCACGCCGTAGCTTACCTTAGTGATGATTTTGGCCAACTGGTCGAGTTTCTCGCTCAAGGGGGTGGCCTCGCCGTCCTTGACCTGGGCGGCCTCAAACACCTGGCCGCAGGCGGTAGCGTCGCCCACCGCAAACACGCGGGCTATGCAGTCGCCCTCCATCACGGTGCAGCCTTTCATGATATGGTTAGAGGGGTAAGTGGCGTCCTTGTCGAACTCGGTCTCCACGGTAGTCTTGGCGCACTGCAGTTCGCCGGTAAGCGACGACTCGTTCATATTGAGATTCATGCACTCCAACAGTTCAGCGTCGGCGGGCACCTCCTCGCCGGTTTCGAGCATGATAATGTCGCCCACCACCACATCGCGGCGTGGTATTTGGCATACATTGCTGTTGCGGATCACCTTGACGAGCGTATCGTCGTTCACTTCGTTAAGGCTTTTGAACGTCTTTTCGTTTTGGCTTTCGAGCACATGGGCCACGGCGGTAGCGAGCAGTACGGCAGCGGCAATGCCAATAGGTTCGAGGTAGGGCTTCCAGCCAGCCACGCCGCCAAACACACCCTCATAGAACGAGATGCCGCCGGAGAGGAGCAGGGCGAAAAGGAGAATCGTGAAGAGGGGATCCATCGTAAACTTGCGGTTCTCCTTGTCCCAAGTGCCGCCGAGGTAGGCCACAACGTAGGTAAGGAGCGTAAGTGTCAGCGTAAGCACGGGGGCAATCCAGAGGCCGGTGTGAGTAGAGATGCCGGCAAGTGGAAGCACTATAGCGGCGGCGGCGGCGAGCACAAACACGCAGATATAGACCTTGATAAGCCAGAAATGGAGGCAATTGCGGATTTTCTCCCACACGGAGACCTCCGCGGGCGGCGTCAGCACATTGGCGCCATGTTTGAGGCGGCTTTCCGACACTTCCGCGTCAGACAAGCCCGTGTAATGGTTTTTAGACATTGAATGATTGTTTTATTTTTACAGTTATTAATAATCACGCACACCGTTCCCTGCTGATCTCCCTAAAAAGCGGCAAAGATAGAAAAAACGGGAGAATTTAGAATTGATAGATTCAAGTGGCAAAGTTATAAAAAACATGCGCCGGGAAATCGAAAGAA
>CAVIPZ010000187.1:0-3399 GCA_963644715.1 bacterium
GTTTGAAGCCCACGTCAATGCTGGCTTCAGTCTTGTAGGTCATTTCAAGATAAACATAATAGTTGGTAGCCGGAATGGTTATGTCGGTAGATATGACGTCGAAACTCAAGCCGTTGGCATCGTTCAGGGTAAGCATACCGGCTGTCCTGCCGTCTTCCACGACAGGTAAGAAAGTGAGGCGGTTAGTGGTCGTGTCATTCGGCGAAAAAGACGAACTGTTGGAGAAAGTCTCGAGAAATGGTATTTTGGCATAGGAACTGTACTTGTAAGTAGGCGGATTGTCGGAAACTTTATAGGTTTCGCCGGGCTTGAGCAGCACAGTCTGCCTGAGCACATTGAAGAAAGGATAGCCCTGCACGGTGCGCGCCATGCCGGAATGGTTGAATGCCGGAAGCAGAATCAACTTGGCCGAGTCGGTGCCGTTCATGTCAAGTACGGGCACTTTGCAAGGCACTTTCCAACATCCGAGATTGTTGCCGTTGACATAAACGTTCACGTGGGTGAAATTGTGCTGCTGAAAAGCGCTCAACTGCTCGTCGTCGTAATTCAGTTCGTGGTCAGCATTGAATGTGCTGACGTCAACGCAGTTGTTGATATCTTCGTAATTGATCTGGATGTATGCAGGCGTAAGGTCCGGCTGTTTGCACGAAGAGACGGCAACCACAAGGATGCCAAGCAGAAATGCGATTGTTTTATGCCCCATCTTAAAAGAGTTTTTGTTTACGTTAACGCAAAAAGCGTTGTATTATTGCTGTCCGGTATAAAGGGCAGAAACGCTTGTGACTTCACAAAAAAAGAAAGCAGGCAGCAGAGCTTTCGGCACTGTAGCCGAAGTCCTTTCTGCCTGCTTTTGTCTGTTTTTCAGAATGACGTTAGTCGCCCAGCGTGGCAACCATAACGGCCTTGATCGTATGCATGCGGTTTTCGGCTTCGTCGAAAACGATAGAGTTCTCGGATTCGAAGACCTCTTCGGTAACCTCAATGCCGTCGAGACCGAATTGCTTGTTGACATCGCGGCCGACCTGTGTCTCCAAATTGTGGTATGCCGGCAGGCAGTGCATGAATTTGCATTTAGGGTTGCCTGTCATTTCCATCATGGCCTTGTTCACCTGATACGGTTTGAGCAGGTTGATGCGTTCAGCCCACACCTCTGCGGGTTCACCCATAGAGACCCACACATCCGTGTAAAGGAAGTCGCAGCCTTGAACGCCTTTCTTAACGTCATCGGTCACGGTGACGGTTGCGCCGGTTTCTTTTGCGATTTCCATGCAAGTGTCAATCAGCTTCTGGTCTGGCTGCAGTGCCTTAGGGGCAACGATGCGTACATCCATGCCCATCTTTGCGCCGCCGACCATCAAAGAGTTGCCCATATTGTAACGGGCGTCGCCGAGGTAAGCATACGAAACCTTGTTGAGGGGTTTGTCAACATGCTCGCTCATCGTCAGGAAGTCGGCGAGGATCTGTGTCGGGTGAAATTCGTTGGTCAAGCCGTTCCATACGGGCACGCCGGCGAATTTGGCCAGTTCTTCAACCGTAGCCTGCTTGAAGCCGCGGTACTCGATGCCGTCAAACATACGTCCAAGCACACGGGCCGTGTCAGCCATGGATTCCTTGATGCCGATCTGCGAACCTGAAGGCCCGAGATAGGTGACATGGGCGCCTTGGTCGTAGGCAGCAACCTCAAAAGCGCAACGGGTACGGGTCGATGTCTTCTCGAAAATGAGCGCGATGTTCTTGCCTTTGAGACGGGGCTGCTCTGTGCCGGCATATTTGGCGCGTTTAAGGTCGCGGGCCAAGTCCAACATATATTGGATTTCCTTTGGGGTGAAATCCAGCAGTTTCAAAAAATTCCTGTTTCTTAAATTGAATGCCATAATTGATTTATTTAAATGTTAATGATTTATTGTCGTTTACTTTACGATGCGGGTGCCGCATTGGGGGTCGCCGAGTTTTCCGGCCTCGGTGATGATGCAGGTGTTCCCGGTCTGTTCTACGAACATAATGGCCGCGCGGATTTTGGGCGCCATAGAGCCTTCGGTGAACTGTCCCTCCTGCAGGTATTGTTTGGCTTGCGCTACGGTAATGGTGTCGAGTGCTTTCTCGTCGGGCTTTCTGAAGTTAATGTACACTTTCGGCACATCTGTCAGGATATAGAACTCATCGGCCTGAATCTGTATGGCCGTGATGGCGGTTGCCAGATCCTTGTCGATGACGGCCTCAACGCCTTTGAGGTAGCCGTCTTTCAAAGCAACGGGGATGCCGCCGCCGCCGACGGTGATAACAACGATGCCCTCCTCGGCAAGCCGGCGCACCAACTTAATGTTCTGGATGCGCAAAGGTTTGGGAGAGGCCACTACTTTGCGCCAGCCGTTGCCTTTGGGATCCTCACGATAAACATCGCCCGTAGCGGCATGATACTGCTCTGCTTCTTCTTTGGTGCAGTAAGGGCCCACAGGCTTGGTCGGGTTTTGGAACAGGGGGTCGTTGGCATCCACCTCCACATGGGTAAGCAGGGTCACGGTGTCGCGGTCCCAGCCCTCCTCGGCGAAGATGTGGCGAAGTCCCTCTTCAATCAAAGCGCCTATTGAGCCTTGCGTCTCTGCCACGCAGAAGTTGAGCGGCATCTGTTCTACGTCATACATAGACTTTCCCGCCTTGTGCTGAAGCATAACGTTGCCAACTTGCGGTCCATTGCCGTGTCCGATAACCATCCTGTAGCCTGACTTGAGCATCGGTGTCAGGCAACGGCAAGTTTCGGTCACATTTTCAATCTGTTCAGTATAAGAGCCTTTTTGATGGCTTTTCAACAAAGCATTGCCGCCAAAGGCAATAACGGCGAGTTTTTGCGTCATATAAATAAATATTTGTATCGGTTATTTTAAAGATAAAAAAGCCGGTATCATAAAAAAAATGTTCAGTTTATTATTACCAGATCTTGGCGCGTTTTTCTGGTGCGAGCCACATCGGGTCGCCCTCTTTGATGTCGAAAGCCTTATAGAATGCGTCAATATGGGGCAGGGTGCCGTTCACGCGCCAGCGTCCCAAGGAGTGGGGATCCTCTTTTGTGCGGCGGAGGATTTCCTCCGGGCGGATGTTGGCGGCCCACACGTTAGCATACGCCAAGAAGAAGCGCTGTTCTGGGGTAAAGCCGTCCATGTTCTCCTTGATGCTGCTGCTTTGTTTAGCCTTCTGCAGTGCAGTGTATGAAACGTTCAGTCCTCCGTTGTCGGCGATGTTCTCGCCCAAAGTAAAGGAGCCATTGGCTTTTACGCCAGGTGCCACCTCTATGGCATTGAAATGGTCAACCAGCACTTGGGCGCGACCGGTGAAGGCTTCGGCATCGGCTTCCGTCCACCAGTCGGCCAGGTTTCCTTTAAGGTCATAGTTTCTGCCCTGGTC
>CAVIPZ010000188.1:0-3391 GCA_963644715.1 bacterium
GGCTTTGGCATACTCCACATCGGTACGTGTGGCCACCTCGAACTGTGGCTTCAGCAGTCGTGACTTCGGGTAAGTGTGTACCTCGGGGGCATAGTAACGTGCTAGCGAAAGATCGTTTGAAAAAAGGGAGCGTTTGAAGCGAAACTCGCCATTCAGGGAGGTTGAATCTATGGCGACCTCAAAACGTATTTCCCTATTTTCATCCGGGCTGCTGTAAAAATAGCCGTTCCCGTTGCGGTAAATGCAGAAAGGCACTGCTTCCGCCCAGGCCGTTTGCCCGACGGGATAGCAGTGCCCCTCAATGCTGTCGTTGTTCAGTCTGTCAATCTCCACAAAGCAGTACTTTCCGGCTACGGTGCCGCTATAGCAGCCATCTAAATTCAGCGTGCTGAAATCGAGAGGGTTGTCCTCGGTAACCGTAACAGCCTGTGTCTGCGTTGTTGTTTCCGTTTTGGGGTCAGGATGAACGTTGCCGTTCTTCTTGCGGCATCCGGCGAAGCAGACGAGTACGAGACAGAGGCTAATAACAGCGGCGTGTCCTGCAAGGGAGCGCGACTTGGCAGTCTTGTTAATGTACAGCAACAGCGGTCTCTGTTCCGTCATCGATACCGAGCAGTTCTATGTCGAACACGAGCGGAGAGTACGGCGGAATGGCGTAGTTTCCTCTTTCGCCGTAAGCATAATCAGACGGGATGAGCACGGTGAGTTTCTCGCCCACATGCATGCCGGCCACCGTAATGTCCCAGCCGGGAATCACCTGACCAATGCCGAGCATGAATTTGAAAGGCTCGTTGCGGTCAACGGAACTGTCAAAAGACTTGCCGTCGAGGAATTTGCCTGTATAATGTACGGTTACGGTCTGCCCTTGCTTAGGTTGTGCGCCTGTGCCTTTCTTCAGTGTCTTGATATAGAGTCCTTGTGCAGTAGGCGTAACGCCTTTGAAATGTTCTGCCACATAGGTCTGGATGTTCTGTTGCTCTTCGTTTTTCTTGTCGCTGAGCATCTGCTCATACTCGGCGCGCATTTTCTGGAACTGGGCAGCGGGCATCTGGGCGTAGAGCTTGACATTCAGGTAAAGCGGGTCTTTGCCGAAAGGATAGACGGTATCTTGCATGAAATGGCGGAAAAACTCAGGACCGTCGAGCACAAAAGAGGCAGAATCGCCCACATGCATCATACGGATGGCGGCATAAAGGTCGCCCTCATAGAGCGAATCCATCAACAATTCATTGGGGGTCATCGGAATGAGCAACGAGTCGCCGGCGCTGAGCGAGAAAAGGATGCCCACCAGGTCGCCGGTCTTAGGCATCACTGCCGTATCGTTCACATCCCCGTAAAATTTGTAATAGATGCCCGTTGTGCGGTCTTTCTTATAACCTTTGTATTTTCCGCAGCCTCTTGTCAGGCATAATGTCACCACGGCAGCGATGCACAGCACCACAGCCACGCAAATCACGGCAATCCAAAGTTTCCGGCGTGACGTGCCGTTCTGTTTCTGTTCATTTTGAGTTTCAGCCTGTCCCATTTCGGAAGCCTCTCCGCAAGAGGGGACATTCTTTTCATTGATTTCTTCCATAATTTTTTTTAATTTATTGTATTTGAATATCTTAAGATTGTCGTCAGTTAAAAAAACATTGCATCATGATGACGCTTCAATCTTGAAAATGACAGCCAAAGGCATACGTCCGTTCACTTTGTCGCCGTCGCCGGCCACACCGTAGGCAAGGTACGAGGGCGTGACAATCCGTGCGGCCGCGCCGGGACGGAGCATCTGCACCGCTTCATGCAAGGCTTCAATTTCGGGCGACTTGGCCACCTTGAACTGCTTCAGCCCGTCGTGTTCGGAGTCATAAATCAGTTCGCCGTCCAGCGAGAAAGTCTTGTAAGACATCGTGATCTCATCGCCCTCTTCAAAAAGGTCGCCTTTCCCGGGGTCGAGAATCTCGATATAGAGTCCGGAACCTGTCTGTTGCATATTCCAGTGGTAACGGCTTATAAAAAGACACATTTCCTCGTTCTCCAACTGGATAATCCGCTTGTTGCCTTCCACAAAAGGGGCTTCTTTGTCCTCTTTCGGGGCATGGCTGTCGGCCACGACACTGCCCGTAGGCTTGTTGTGGCAAGCCGCAGGCAAAAGCATTGCCAGCAGGACGGCACTGCATTTCAGCAACATTGACGGTCTCCTCTTCATTGATCCGGTTCAGTCGTTGTTGTATAACATCTCGGTGTGGGCTGCGCGTTCAATCTTCACAGCCCGCTCAAAGTGTGCGACAGCCTCCTGAATGGTGCCGTAATAGAAAGCGCCGGCCGCATTACGGTGACCGCCGCCATTGAAAAAGGTCCGCGCAAAGACATTGACGTCAAAATCTCCTTTAGAGCGGAACGACACACGTATCCGGTTGTCGCGTTCCGTGAAAAACGCCGTAAACTCAACAGACTTTATGGAGAGCCCGTAGTTGACAAAACCCTCCGTGTCGCCTATCTGGAAATTATTGTCCAGCAAATCTTTTTTAGTCAGATAGATATACGAAACCCCATATTCCGGAAGAACCGTCAGACGCTGTGACAAAGCGAGACCGAGCAGTCGGATGCGGCTTTCAGAATAGTTGTCATAAACTTTGCGGTGGATTGACTCTCCGTCGATGCCGGAAGAGATCAGTTTCTTGAGCACATGGTAAGTGTTTGGGCAGTCGCAGGCGTATGACACCGACCCCGTGTCGGTAATGATGCCCACATAGAGCGCCTCAGCGATAGCCTTGGTGAACGGGCGTTGCGGGGTCAGGTAACGGTAGAGGAAATTATACACCAACTCGCAAGCCGAACTGGTTTTGGAGGTCGAGTACATCACATCACAGACAATATCGGGCTGAAGGTGATGGTCTATCAGTATTTTAGCCCCCTTGAATTTCTTGATGCTGTCTGCCAGATCGCCGGCGCGGTGGGGCGCGTTCATGTCAACAACAAACAGCAGTTCTGCGTTGCGGATAGCCTCTTGCGCCTTTTCCGGCTCCTCTTGCGCCACAATAATTTGCTCGCTCCCGTCCATCCATCCCAAAAAATCAGGGAAAGCGTTAGGCGACACGACAGAAACCTCGTATCCGTCATCTTTGAAATAGTGATAGAGCGCCAAGGCACAACCTACAGCATCTCCGTCAGGATTGAAATGGAAGACAACCGCTATCTTATGCACAGACTGCAAGATGTCTCTGACTTTCTGAATCTCTTTCCTTTTCAATTTTTTTTGAGTTTAAGAGCGCAAAAATACAAAACAAAAATGTATGCAATGCCTACGGGCCGATTTTTTTGCCATAAACATATTAAAAGCAGGAAAGTGCCGTTCCTGACGTTCTATGATTTTTCTTGCAAAACAAAACGACACTTTATATAAATA
>CAVIPZ010000189.1:0-3367 GCA_963644715.1 bacterium
ATCCGTACCCATAGTGTTCTTCCTGATACTACTGGCAGCAATAGCACAACCGCTTATCATCGTCCTCCTGACTGAGAAGTGGCTCGGGGCTGTGATATTTTTACAGATATTATGCTTTGCTGTACTAACGGAACACATTTCCAGACTTAACTTGAACTTGCTTCAGGTGAAGGGGCGCTCTGACCTGTATCTGAGACTTGAAATCATCAAGAAGGCAATAGCATTCGCCATTTTGATGAGTTCCATCCCTTTCGGGGTTATAGCCATTTGCATCAGCAAGGTAGTGTATGGACAGATATCGCTTTTCATCAACACCTACTACACGGGTAAACTGTTCGGTCTGGGCTATCTGAAGCAATTCTCGGACTTTATGCCTTACTTTATAATTTCATTGTTGTCATGTCTTCCCGCTTACATCCTCACATTTACAGGTATGTCTCCGATTCTGCAGTTGTTGATAGGCTGCTCTGTTGCGTGTGTGTTGTATTATGTGTTGTTGCGTAAAGACGACATGATGAAGGAAATCTTGAGCATCGCAATTAAAAAGATAAAGAAATAAACGTATGTTACCGATTACATTCTATGGAGTCATTGCCCGGTTCGTCAATGTCTTCATTCCCGTCAGGAAGAAAACTTGGGTCTTGGGCGCTGATTACGGACGTTCCTATCGTGAGGGCTCCAAATATCTGCTCGAATATATGCTGGAGAACCACAGTGATTATGACTGTTGTTTCATCACGATGTCCCAGCAGGTCTATGATAATCTAAAGAGCCAAAACATCCAGGTTGAGATGAACTGCTCGCTACGTGGCATCATTAAGGTCGCACGGGCAGAGTGTGTGTTTACTACACAGACAACCGCTGATGTGCACTTTGCATATAGGAAGAGAGGGCGCAGGTACTTCTACCTGGTGCACGGCCAGCCGCTCAAGATTGCGCTATACGCATTAGCCCAAACTGATTTTTGGAAGTCGCTCCATAAGCAGGGCAATTGGTTCTCCAGAATGAAGTCAAAGGCAGCGCACTGCCTCAACGAAGGTTACTCGATGGATGATGTGGAATTTGTGGCTGCCACTTCCGACTTTCTCAAACCTTATATGGAAAAAGATTTTGGACCTAAGCCACCTGTCCGTGTGATGGGTATGCCCCGAAACGATGCCCTGTTTCAACCTGACAGAATGAAGCAGGAGAAGTGGGTGGATGGACTTGAGGGCAAGTTCGTCATCTCCTATATGCCTACACACAGGGCATACGGCCACGGGCTCGCCTCGCCCACACCGTTCAAAGACAGGCCCGAGATTCAGCAGTGGATGCGAGATAACAATGTGGTGTTCTTGGTAAAAAATCATCCCAATATGCTTAAGCAGTGCAAGTCATTCTACAACTCCGACTGTATCATCGACATCACCGCTGCCGGCATTGATCCACAGGTAGTCATCTATCACTCCGATGTTCTGGTAACCGACTTCTCCAGCGTATGGATGGACTATCTCCTATTGCGCCGTCCTATCATATTCTACATCTATGATGACTTCGAGCACAACGACGCTGGTTGCCACTACGACATCCGTCAGAATCCTCCTGGCCATTTCTGTTATACGGAGGATGAGTTCTTTGAGTTGATAAAAAAGACCAAATTGGAATATGATGCAATGCGACCCAGCGACGATATCGTTGGGATGTATCATAAGTATGTTGATGGTTTGGCATGTGAAAGATATTTTAAAGTGATTGAAAATGGCACAAAGTAGAAATGACTTTATAGACTTTTGCAAAGGCTTCCTGATGTTGGGTGTGATATGGGGGCATACCATTACTTCCCTTGAGGGCGGAATATCTGCTCCGGTATTCATCCATACATTCTTTCGGACTTATGATATGCCTTTCTTTATGATATTGTCGGGTTTCTTCCTGGGGAAGAGCTTGTCTCATAACCAGGTAAGGAAGACTTTTGTGAATAGAATCACAATGGTTCTGCTCCCTGTTTTATTGTGGAACTTGTTGGCAAGAAATATTCATTTCAGTTCTTTCTATTTTCTCTTTGCCGTTTTTGTCAGTTCAACTATTTGCATTGGAGCATATTCTTTGGGAAGAGTTTTCTCTCAAAAGGGACGATATGTAGAATTTTGTATTGAGGTTGCTTCAATTATAATCTTGCATTTTGTAAGTATTCCATGGAATATGTTTTATCTGTTCCCATTCTTCGTGGTTGGAAGGTATTTGCCGAATATAAATTTCCGATTGAAGAATTTTAAATTCTTTCTTTTTGCCTTTGTTTTCCTGCTGTGCTTTTGGCAAGTTAAATATACTCCATGGAATTTTGGATTCGATGCGTGGCAGAATGATTCGTTCGGCATTGTCATTTATGTGTACCGTTTTGTTCTTGGTGTACTGGGTACATATATTATAGCGAATGTCCTGAAGGTGATTTACAACCTCAATGGGGGGGGGTATTCTATGCTCGTAAAATGTGGAAGACAAACGCTGGCAATTTATATACTTCAGAGTTTTTTTGTCGGCTACTTGCAAAGATTTGTAACTTTTCTTGTCCAAAAATACGACATAGCATACAGTCAAATCGAGATTAATATAATAGGATATATTGCCGCTCCGATTGTGGCATTGACCCTTTTGAAGATATGCTCTTTGATTGTCGACTGTTTTGCTCGTTATAGATTCACAAAATATTTATTTGGTTTTAAATTGATTAAGTAATGATAGGAATAATACTGTTGATTATTGCTATATTAGCATTTCAGCACAGAAAACTCTCATTGGCTTTGTTGATAATACTGGGGTTCGTATCGGATGGTTTTCGGGTGTTCCCGGATAGTGTTGTCGGCATAAAAAATGGAGATTTGGCTCTATGTGCTTTTGTGGGGTGTTTTGTGTTTAGTCAGAATATGAAGACGAAATATACGAGTATTAAGTCTACATATTCATACAAGTTAATTGTATATTTCCTGGTGTTTCTAGTCGCTTCTGCCGCTTTTTCATATTTCCACTATAGGTTTTCTATTATGCAAATCATACAAGGAGGACGGCACTTTTTTGCGATACTATTATTTTATCTTTTAATAAAAATCGATGTAAAATATATCAGGTATGTTCTGGTACGGCCGGTATTCTATATTACAATAGTTGTCGCAATCCTTTACATCGTACAAGTGTTAACTGGCGTGCCCATTCTGCCCGCACCTGCAGCAAGCGAAGTCGGAATTGATGCGGACACTGGTATTGCGCGTTTCTATAATTCACCAGTATATCTTAAGTTTTATCTGTACGCACTATGTTTGGCTCCGAATATGTTCAATACAAGATACAAGAACTTGATAATTGTTATTTTCTTTCTTTCTTTGCTGTGTAC
>CAVIPZ010000190.1:0-3298 GCA_963644715.1 bacterium
GAGTCGTCCTGCGACAACAACTCATCAACCTTCCCTAACAGACGCGAAACTTCCGCCGGACGCAACGCTACGGGATTGTCGCTTTTGTGCTTGCATCCCACAAAGCCCAACACGCCGGGAATCTCAAGCAGCATGCTGAACACCTCTTCCATCCGCGCTACCTCTATGAAGATGTAACTCGGAAAATAGTTGCGCTCAGACACTACTTTCTTTCCGCTCTTCGTGATGTGGTGTACCTTCTCCGTCGGAATGAGAACCTTTGAAACGTAGTCCTTGAGAATCGATTTCTCAACCTCCGTCTCTATATTCTGCTTCACTTTCTTCTCGGTTCCGGTGACCGCCTTGATCACATACCATTTACGCTCGACTTCAGCCATAACCTGTTACTTTTGGATATGATTCCGCTTTTAAGAAGACTAAACAGCCGGGAATACGAGATCCATTCCCAAATTGAAAATAGCATCCATCAAAAACACGATTAACGCGATTATTAGGGAAGCAATGGACACTACCACAACACTATTTCCCAGTTCCTGCATGGTGGGCCAACTCGTCTTGTGAGCCAACTCTTCATACACTTCTTTAAAATAATTCACTATTTTCATCTTCTCGAATTTTCGTTTTTATATGTCCTTAGAACGTTTTGTCATTTTTTTTGCCATTCCCTCCCCTCTTAATCAACATTGCCTTGTTCAATAATCAAACCTGCAACTGCTTTTCCATCACACACTTACACTACAAATGCACACACCTGAAAACACTTGCAGACCAATTTTTTTACAAGTTGGCAAATATAGCATTTTTTTCGCCCCAGCCATTATTGTTGAAAAAAAAATTGCGAATGGCATTATTTTTGTTTGTTGCACCGCCGCAGCAAATCCCCTGCTCCTTTAAGGCTATCTTGTACCGGTTACTCTGTCTGCTCAGATTCTGATTCTTACGTAAGAGATGGTGCGCCTTTCCTGGAGCCACATTTTCTCATAGAATGTCTGGATGCCAGTAAGTATTTCGTTGCTGCCGTCTGCATACACGTCATAAATGTTTTCCAACAGTTGCCAATGCTCTTGCGGCACGGTCTCTAACACATAGTCGTAAAGCAGACGGCTGTCCGTCTTCAGGTTGACAATGCCTCCGCCTTCGGGCAACACTTCACGGTAAAACTCCGCAAACCGGGGCGAGACAAGCCGCTTGCGCTCGTTCTTGGGCTGCGGGTCGGGAAATGTAACCCAAATCTCATCCACCTCGCCTTTGGCAAAGTAGTATCCGATTTTGTCAATGTTGATGCGGAGAAAAGCGACGTTGACCATATTTCCTTCAATGGCATCCTTGCAGCCGCGCCATAACCGCGCTCCTTTCCGGTCTAGGCCGATATAATTACAATTTGGATTGCGCCTTGCCATGGCTATAGTGTAGTCGCCTTTTCCGCAACCTAATTCAAGCACTATGGGATTGTTGTTGTGGAAATAGTCTTCGCGCCATCTTCCTTTCAATGGGAAAGGCTGACCGACGCGGTCGTATTGCGTGTGCTGAAAAAGGTTGCCAAATGTTTCGTTTTCGGCAAATCTTGCCAACTTGTGTTTTGCCATTAGTTGTGTTGTTGTATGTTGATGATTTTTTTGTAATAACTGTCACAGTTCATTAAGGTTTCATGGTTTCCGCGCTCAACTATCCGCCCTTTGTCGAGAACGATGATATGGTCGGCATTTTGGATGGTGCTGAGACGGTGCGCAACGGCCACAACGGTGCGGTTGACGGTAACGCTGTCTAACGCTTTCTGAATCTCTTTTTCGGTAGCCGTGTCCATAGCCGAAGTTGCCTCGTCTAAAATCAAGATCGGCGAGTTGCGGAGCACCGCCCTGGCTATGCTGAGCCGCTGACGCTGACCTCCTGACAGGTTGGACCCGCGGTCGCTGAGCCGATGATGCAACCCGTCAGGCAAGGTGTTGATGAAGTCGATGATGTCAGCCGTTTTTAAGGCAGCAATGACGTCTTCTTCCGTAACATTAGGCAACCCCAAGACTATATTGTTGTAGATGGTATCATTGAAAAGTACAACATCTTGCGAAACAAGGGAGAATAGTCGCCGGTACTGTGCAAGGTCATATTGCCGGATGTCGTTGCCGTCAAGCAAGATACGTCCTGACGTGGGGTCGTAGAAACGTTCCAGCAAGTCGGTAATGGTGGTCTTGCCGGCGCCTGACGGTCCAATCAAGGCAATGGTTTCACCCTTTTTGACGGTGAGTTCAAATTGTGTTATTACAGGGACATTCCCGTAAGAAAATGTGACATTTTCAAATACGATGTCACGTTGGAAAGATGGCACCGGAATAGGGTCTGGCGAAGTTAAGACAACCTCGTCGGCATCGAGCACTTCCGTGATTCGGTCCATCGCCGACTGCCCACGTTTGTAATTGGCAATAGCGGTTGAGATGTTTTTCAATGGGGTGATGACTTGCGTGAAAAGTGCAATGTAGGCAATGAAAAGTTCGGCGGTGAGGGTCGGTTGAGTCGAAAGAACCATCCGTCCGCCAATGATCAAGACTACCATAACGGTGGTGACCCCTAAAAATTCGCTCAATGGCGAAGAGAGGTCAGCCTTGCGATAAACCTGTTTCTGGTTTCTGGTGAATTGTTCATTCAGCCAAGAGAAGTTCTTCTCGGCCTGTTTTTGAGCATTGAATCCTTTGATGATGCGCATTCCCGAGAGTGTTTCTTCCACAGCGGAAAGTAATGCTCCAAGCCGTTGTTTGGAGGTTTTAGACTCTTTGCGCAGAGAATGTGATATTCTGCCAATGATGAGGAAAGTGCATGGGAGGAAGATGAGTATGCATAAAGTAAGCGGCGCATTGATGACGAGCAGGACGGTGAGATATAACAATACGGTGAGCGGATCCGTGACAAAACATTTGATAGCCGCAAGCGTGGTGAACTCAATTTCCTGGGCGTCATTGATGGCTCTTGATACGATGTCTCCTCGTTTCTGCTGCGTGAAGTAGCCGATGGGCAAGGCCAGAATCTTGTCATATATCCGGTTGCGTATGTTGCAAACCAAATCACTGCGAACTGATGCCAAGACCCATTGCGAAGCATAGCCGAACAGGTTTTTGAAGAGGTAAATGGCAATCGCACAGCCTACCAAAATGAGCATAGAGTGCCCAAAATTATCGATCGTAACTATACTGCTTAACTTCTTAACAAAGATTGACGATATAGGACTCAATTCAGAGAGGTCGCCGCGGAAAAGGAGGCGAGCGAAAGGTTCAATCATCATGAATACAAACACGGAAAGCAGTACGGA
>CAVIPZ010000191.1:0-3268 GCA_963644715.1 bacterium
CTTTTTGGCCTGTGAGACCAATTGTTTTCAATCCTAAGGCTTTAGCCGTGACCGCCGCATAAAGGACATTCAGGCTGTTGCCCGATGTGGAAATGCCCAGAAAGCAGTCTTTTCTGTTGCCGTATCCGTTAACCTGTTGGGCAAAAAAAAGCAGAGGGTCGCAATCGTTCATAAATGCGGTATTCAGTGCTGTGTGAGCAGTCAGCGTAATGGCAGGAAGAGCCGCTTGAAGGCGGTTGGCCAGTGCAGTGCCGATTTCCGGATCTACCGCTTTAAGAGCATCCGCTTGTTGGGCGGGTATTGTACGGCTGAGTTTGAATGCTTTCATCAATTCGCCCACAATATGTTCTGAATCGGCCGCAGAGCCGCCATTGCCGCAAACCAGAAGTTTGCCGCCATTAGAGTAAGATGTTTCGAGAAAACCGTATGTTTTAACAATGTCGTCTTTGCATGCTTCAAGCAACGGATATCGCGAAATCAGCAAATCAATATGTTTCATTAAAGTGTGTTCCATAACAGATAGTTGTTAATTAAAGGTTGTTTTTTTCTTGGGAGAATATTCGGTTGGCGCATAGTAAAGGACTTGAGCGCCCTCATTTTCAAAATAGAAAGGAATGGCCATCAGTTTTTCAAGCGCTTGAACAAGCGACGGTTGTTTGTCTTTTTCGCAGTAGAACAGCATAAAACCGCCTCCGCCTGCGCCCAAAAGTTTTCCGCCGAGAGCGCCGGCATTTATGGCGGTGTCGTAGATGTCGTCAATGTAGCCATTGCTGACTTTAGAACCTGTTCCTCTCTTTATTTTCCAAGTGGTGTCAAGCAGCCGGCCAAATTCATTCAGGCTGGCGTTTTTGTTTGTCAACACAGTCTCGGCTTCATCCACTAAAGCCAGCATATCGAGCAACTGCTTTGTCTTGTCAATCGGTTTTGCGAACGTATCTGCTTGAATTTCATACGAAAAACGTTGCACGCCCGTGTAGAACAGCAACAGGTTGTCATTCAGGTTGCGTTTGCGTTCAGGGTGAATAATGATAGGGTGGACGGAGAAATCATTGTTGTGGAAGTCGATACGGTTGAGACCTCCGTATGCCGCCGCAATCTGATCTTGCCAGCCGCCGTGTTCCTTTAGCACCTCGCGCTCTATATAAATCGCCTCCTCTGCAAGATTTCTGTGGCTCATCCTTTTGCCTTTGAGTGCGCAAAAAGCATTCAGCATACCGACCGCAAACGAAGAGCTTGTCCCTAAACCGGTACGCGCAGGGAGGTCTCCCTCATAAGTCAAACGAATTTCATGAATGTCGTGCAGCCGCATACATTCGCGTATCAAGGGGTGTTGGATGTCTTCGATGTCATTGACCCGTTCAAACTGGTTGTGCACCAGTTCGGACAAATAGGGGTGAAATGGGGGCATGTGCCGCACATTCACATAGCAGTACTTGTCGAAAGTGGAAGAGATAACGGCTCCGCCGTGCTCGTTGAAGAACGACGGCATATCCGTTCCACCGCCAAAAAAGGAAATCCGGAAAGGAGTTTTGGTTATAATCATAGTGTGTTAAGTCTTTGTTGGAACATTTTTATTTGCATAGCATAATGTCTCGTAGATACAACACAATTCTTATTCAAACAGGGATCGAAACAATTTTTCAGCGGTTTCATTCGAATATTTGTCCAAATAGATTTGTCTAGAATAGGCATTGAGGCGTGGACGAGGCTGGTTGATAAAAAGATTGAGACAGTTGATGAAATCCTGTGCAGAATGGCAACAGCCTCCGATTTTGTTGAAATCAACATCGTATCCTTCAAAAGATTCTGAAGTACCAATGATATTCTTACCATACATAAGTGCTTCGCAGGTCTTTACTTTCATACCACTGCCGGAGAAGATGGGTAATACCATAATATCTGCATTCTCAAGATATGGATGCAAGTCGGGAGCATCGCTGACAACTTCAATGTCTTTAAGCAGAGGAGATTCTGCCTTTAGTTTTGCCATGCCTTTGCCTACAACCTGCATCTGGATGTTAACGTGTGGCAACACATGTTTGACAAACCAGAGTATGCCTTGGTTGTTTGGAGGAAAGTAGGTGCCGAGAAAAAGGCATAGGGGCTTTTGACGTGTTAGTTCTGTAGAAGAAACAACATTCTTGCATTGGTCTGCAAGAGAAATTGGGACGATTATGTCAGCTGTGCGCCCATAACGATGCTCAATAATTTGTGCATCGCGTTTATTGAGCACAATGATTTTGTCGGCGTAACGACAAGTATAGCGGTCATTTGTATCGGCCGTGCGTATTACAATGCCACGTCCGGGCACCTTAGGCAGTTTGGCAGCAAAATACAGGCTTTCCACGTTATGGAAAAAAGCAACAATCTCTCCTTTGTATCCGTTTTCTTTCAACCGTTTGGCAATGACTCCGAAAAGGCTACGGTCAATGAAAACCATATCATAGTCTTTAGCCAGTTGTGCTATCTCTTGCACGCGTTTAGGTGTGAGTCCATAATAATAACGGAACAGAAAGAAGAAAGCACCGCGAAGATAATCAAGCGGAGTCTTTCGTTTGTACTCGTCGTGGACGTAGTATGAATGTACATTGTCTTTGCCGGCCAATTTTGAAAGGACATCAAAGTTCCGCTGGCTGCATTTTCCTCCACCCTCCTTGATTCCCTTGGAACGTTTATACCAGATGTACAATACTTTTGACATAATGATTATTTTGTGTTAAGAATTATTCCCCATAAGCCATTGTGTAGCCGGCACAATATGGATAGTATGTTCTCCTTCAACAATGTTCTCCATCTGCGAGAATGTTATGATAGTAAGGCCGCTGCAATGGAACTTCTTAGCACCTTGCAATAACCCATTCACTTCACGACGTCGTGTCTTTTCATTGCTCATATCATAGCATACCTGATAGAGAGCCTCAACAACACCGCCCTTTGCTACAATAAAATCGACCTCAAAGCTACGGTCTCTATAGTAAAAAATATCTGCATAACGTCGTCCTGCACGATGCAGCAGTTCTACAAATACCACGTTCTCCAAACGCCAACCCATATTCTGCAGCGAGAACGTATTGGTGCGGTTAGAAAGGAATGCGGTGTCTATTGCATAGAGTTTCTGGCCACGGATACGCTCACTGCTCTTGTAAGAGAACTTGTGTATTGCACACAATAAAAACGCTTCTTGCAGGTAGTTACAATAAGTGTCTATCGTATGGTCTGAGACGCCCAATATGTCGGCTATATTCTTAGCCTTATACTCTTGTGAGAA
>CAVIPZ010000192.1:0-3266 GCA_963644715.1 bacterium
GCACTTTGACAGACTGTTTTGAGAACCGGTCAAACTTGTGGTCAGTAAGGTAATCGCTTACCTTTTGTCTTCCTTTGCAGCCTAACGGGATAAAACTGTCGCCCGGTTGCCAGGTGCGCAGCACTAACGGAAAGGCAACCTTGTCGGCATCAAGGTAGAGCACATCATTGTTCCGGTCAAAGGAGATGTTGCCGTTGTTATGTATCTTTTCCACGCTAAAACAGGAGAAAAGTGCCTTTTCGGATGGTATTTCCACAAACTCTAACATTGGAGCGTCGGTGTTTCCTATAAGAAAGGCGGCACGGTCTACCAGCAGTGTGTGGGTGTCGGATTTGAAAATCCGTCCTGTAGGGATTGTGCCGGCACAGAGTTTTTCTGCCACTTCGGCATGGAAACCGAAATCAGCGAGTATCTCCGACAGCAGCAGCACGCGGTCGGGACAGCGGTCGAGGACGCTCCTTTCTATGAGGCAGATGCCGTTTTTCTGTTTCGTGGCCTGTGCCTTGGCCGCATCCATCTGTCGGCGGTAAAAAGCATACTGCCGGCACAGTATTTTGCGGTTCCGCGACAGCGTTTCTGTCAGGCTCGGGTTCAGTTCTTTCAGAATGGGCATAACAGCGTTGCGTATCCTGTTGCGTCGGATAGTCTCGTCGGCATTGGTGATGTCAACCGCATAATGAATGTTGTGCTGATGTGCGTAGTTGCGTATCTCTTGCGCCGAAAATGGAAGCAGTGGGCGGATGATCTTGCCGTTGCGTTCCGGTATGGCGGTCAGTCCTTTCAGTCCCGTGCCCCGGCAAAGGTTGAGCAGCATTGTTTCGGCAGCATCATCGGCATGGTGAGCCGTGACGATATAGTCGTATGCCGCGCCGGCTTGTGCAAACCAGTCGTAGCGCAGTTGCCGGGCCGTCATCTCAACCGAGTTGCCCGAATTTTTCTGTATGGCCAGCGTGTCAAACTCGCGGATAAGGATGGGCGCGTCCAGTTTGCAGGCCAGTTGTTTCACAAGTTCCATATCGCGGTCAGAGTCCTCGCCACGGAGGTGGAAGTTGCAGTGAGCGATAGTGAAAGGGATTTCCAGACGGTGGAACAGGTGTGCCATAACGCTTGAATCCGCGCCGCCGCTGACGGCAAGCAGATAGGTGTGCGCTTGCGGGTCGCCGACAAGCGCTTTCAGGCTATGGGCGAATCTTTTCTCCATCTGTCACAATGCCTCTCCCGTCTGCACCAGTTTGAAATAATTCTTGATCCGCATCTGCAAGTAGTCGGCGTTTCCGGTGCCGTAACTCACCATTTTTGGCTCTTCGCCTTTGCGCAGCAGCACCATGCCGCAGGTCTCACTGCCGACGTATGGCGTAATGTCCACATTTACCGAGAAACTGAAATCGAAATTCTGTATCAGCACTTGGTTGAAATCTTGATGAACTTCTTCGTACAAGATGTTGTTCTCTTCGCAGAACGACTGCAGCCGTTCCATACAGTCGTCCCACGACGAGGGCTTCTGTTCGGAATGATAGAAGAAAACCACGGCGTCATAGTCGGGCAGCGTGTCGGCTTCTTCCACCAATTCAAAGCGACCCATATCATTGATGATGAACTTTTCGGAAAAGGACGTATGGCGGTGGTAGGCATCCATGTTCTCAAGCACTTGCTGCCGGGTGGCATTTGACACAGACTTCACCCACTCGTACTCTTTTTTCACCACAAACGAGCCGTCTGAAAGGCGGGCGGTCTGCCATTGTTCAGTCTCCAGAATGTCGTTGTTCTCGTTGGCCACATTGATGGCGGCGGGCATAAGGTCGATGATGCGCTGCGTGCCGAAGCCGGAAGTGATGACCAGATACATCCATTCGCGCGACTGTGACTGCATAAGCCAAAGTTCTTTCCCCTCGGGGAGGCGTTCGATGCAGCGCACACCCCAATTTTGCGGAAACTCGACTTTTGCGGAGACCTGCCTGCCGACATAATCGCTATGTTTTTCCAGAAAACGCTCCTTAAAATCGTCGCTTATTCCGTAGAGCGTAGTCTTGTCGTTGAGGTCTGCTTTCAGTGTGTCTGCGATGATGGCCACAGGATAGGAGTACGTCTTCTCTTCCGAGTCGGTGTGCGACTTGCTGCGGCAACCTGCAAAGAGCAGAATCGCGAAAAACAGGATGGCGAGGCTGGTTCTATTCATGACGGCATGGTTTCTTTTGCAGAAAACTACGCCGCAAAAGTACTAAAAATAATGGCTGTCGCACCAAAGAACTTTTCATGCCGCACGGCGGTTGCACGAAAGTGTTTTTAGAACTTAGAGGCGTTACGCATTAATGTTTTATGTTTTGTGTTTAACTTTTTTTGTTAACTGCGCAAATACATTACGGGGCAGCAAAACGAAACAATACATTTTTTTATCCTGCTTTTTGTGTTTTTGTCCACAGTTGTGGTGGTTTTAACTTTTTTAAACGTTTTTTTTTGATGCGAAAGGTGTATTTTTGTCAGCATAAATTTCAATCCTTTTATTATGGCAAAACATTATTCAATTACGCATTCCAATACCACAGATTGGTGGGTTTGGGAATGCAAGGACGGTTCCGCCCATGGAACTGCCCCTTCAAGAGCAGAAGCCAGAGGATTGGCTCGTGATAATTGCACGGGTGAATGTCTTATAACACCACCCGCTGTTGATTTTGAGGTGGTAAATGGTTATCTCGTTGATTTCCAAACGCTATCCCTTGACGACAGAAAACTTTATTTCACATCTGGAGAAATTTCCGAAGATGTGTTTAATTACTTGTTCGGCTTCGATGTTGATTGTGAGAATCTACGTGATGCCGATATTGTTGCAGCAATGTTGAAAATTTGGGGAGTATATAATGGTGGACGTTCGATGAAAAGTCTTATGGCCAACCATAATTTGACTTCCGAACAGTTTGCTGCTTTGTCGAAGAAATCTTGGAAAACAATAGAACTTGAAATAGATGAAAAAAACAATTATTCTTGGATTTTTGACGGTAGTGGTGCTGATTGCAAATAGTTTATGGTGTTTGGCATCAACCACATACCCTCCCGGCACAAAGAAAGTTAAACTTAAAGATAAGGGGGCTGTTTTATATGTTGACAAGAGCCCCGTATCCAACATTGATTGGAAGGCGGCTTTGAGTTGTCTCAAAGCGTGTCCGGAAGAGAAAATAGGCACTCCCGAATGTAAATGCATCTGCTTTCAAAACGACAAAAAAACCACGGCATTGGACGTTGACTCCGTTGTGTGGAAGCAAATCTATGGC
>CAVIPZ010000193.1:0-3265 GCA_963644715.1 bacterium
CTTATGCAAAATAGTTCCGCAATCTGACAAAGCCAATTTTTAGAACCCACCTTAAAAAAGACAGCCGGACCTTCCTCTATTCACATAGGGGAAAGCCCGGCATAAGGTCTTATCTATGAATTGCGAAAAACTTATTCTTACTTCACAACCACTTTCTGTGAGCGGATGACGCTGCCCTCTTGCATCTTAACGAGGTAAACACCCTTTGCCAAAGCATTGGTAGGCAGAGAGGTGGGAGCAACGAGATACTGCACGAAAGCACCGTTGGCATCATACACCCAAGCCTTGTCCACATTCTGGAAGCGGAGTGCGCCGTCAGCCATCTCCACCTTGGAGAGGCCTTCCTTGGCTGCGTTGATGCCGGCGATGTTGCCGTTCAACTGCTCAGGCTCGTCGGCAACGCCCTGGTCGTGTACATCTGCCGGACCCTGACGCTCGGCATTTGTTCCTGTGATTTCCACTCCGAAGTCCATTGAGAAGCCCTTGTTGTGGAGACCAGTGGGCAGGAAGTCGCCCTGGAACCAAGCGTCGGAGAAGACGATGCGGAGGCGGCTCTTGCCGGTAACGGCATCGTTAGGAATTGTGAATGTGCAGGAGATGCCTTCTGTCTCGAACGAAGGTGTGCCGGCACGAAGAGTTCCGAGGAAGAACAGACGCTCACCGTTGGCGGGGTCATCAGCGATGTCGGCAGGATTGAATGAGTGGTCACCATTGAGGTCGATCCATCCGCCAGCGAAGCAAAAGCGCAGACCATCAACAGTGCTGAGTGCTGATGTGTCGTAGCACTTAAGTGTAAGGGTCACGGTCTGACCTTGTTTCACCTTGAGCACCTTGTCAGTCTGGTTGTCATACTGAGAGCCGTCTGCCACTGGATGGTCGGTGTGGTAGTCGAGGTTTTGGTCGGCTCCTGTCGTTGTCACGTCGGTGACGTAACGCTGCTGGCGTGCTATGTCGGCGCCGTCGCAGCTCGGGTTCATCTCACTGATGCCATAAGAGTCGTCCTTACGTGTCGGGAGCGAAGCCTGCTCGCCGCGTGCCACGTGTACCCACTCAGTGGGAGAGTAAGTCTTAAGGTCGGTGGATACGGAGCGAACGCCGATGTACGGGTCGTCGTTCTCGCTGTCGAAGAGGATGTCGGGGATGTAAGTAGCCCACGAAGCAGTGCGTCCCACTTCCGAAACGCGTCCGTTTTCGCCGTTCTTATAAAGGATTTCGAAGTGGTCGATGTTTGCCTCGTCGTTGAAGATGAAGTCCCATGCAGCGCGTTCGCCTGCTGTTGCATCAACGTTCCAGTTAAGACGGAGAGAGAACGAAGACTTTGTCTCTTCCTTAACCTCAACAACAAGATCCTTGACGAGAGCCGGGTTGGCCTTCACATCGTCGTTGAGTTCGAGTTTGCCGACAAGGAGTTTGTAAGCATCGTCGCTACCCTTGACGCGCAGACCGATGTGCTTGATGACATCGCTCTGCGACACTCCGTTGAGAGCAATCTTCTTTTCCTGCCATGTATTGCCGTTAACATCGCCCACAGGAGTCTCTGCCCATGTGCCGTCGGCCTTCTGAACGATGACATAAAGAGATGAGGGATTGACGCCGTCCTTGCCGTTCTTCACAGCCACCTTAACGTAGGGGTTGCCTGCGCTGACGTTGAGTTCGGTCTTGTAGAGCACAACATCGGCACCAGTGGATGTTGCCTTGCCAGTGATTTGGAGGCAAGAGCCGCCGATATATTGGTCTTCGTGAGCGAACTTAACGCTGATATCGTCGCTGACAGTCTGTGTTCCGGGCTTCACAACGAGCCAACGGTAAGTGGGAACGACATCCTGTGCGGACATGTTATACCATGAACCGGTTGTCTTCTTGCCTTTGTAAGCATAGCGGTCGCCGTTGCCGAGGCTGAAATGCGTAGCGAATGGCAGGTTGCCGTAGATGCTTGTGCGCTCCGGAATCCATGAAGCGAGACCTGCGAAAGTGCTCAGCGGAGCCTTTGTTCCTTCGAGTTCGACGTTGTTGCCGCTGTTGCTTATTTCCGGACGGTTAAGAGGATTGCGGTTGCCGCCGGACACTGCGCGCTCGAGAACATACTGATAGTTGCTCTGACGGTCGTAAGCATCGTCACCGTAGTTGTAACTCCAGAAACGGCTTTGAGAGTGTTCGCCCCAGAGGCAGAGACCTACCTTCTTGGCATTCTCGGTGTTGTTGAGTTGGCTCCAGGAACGGTCGAACGACACAATCCATACGCCCTGGTACACACCGTCGGTAGAACCGGTAGCCGCAATGGCCACCTTACCGGTGTTGTCCATACGCGAATAGGCGAAGTCGCCGGCTGAATAGTTGCCGAAGAAGTCGCAAGTGCGGCCCTCAGAGTTTCCATACAGAGCATTGACATTGGATGATGTCAGACCGGCGGAGGAAGTATAGAGTCCGAGGTGGAAATTGTTGAAGCCCACTTCGGCTGCCTTCTTGTAGAGAGCCTTATGGAATGCGACAACATCGGAGTTGCTGTAGCCAGTGTCTTCCCAGTTGTAGTTGATGCCGTCAACGCCGAAATACATCAGGATGTTAATCATCGGGTCAACGTATTTGTATGTGCCGTCGGCGTTCTTCGTAGATATCAGGTTGCGCCAAGCGGTACTTGTGAGGCCTGCACTACCTGTGGTATCGAAGAATTTGATGCCGCTGAACATGTCGGTACCGTTGCGGTGGGCAGCGTCAGTCCATGCGGACGGGGTCTGGAACAGACCGTGGTTCCATGAACCGAAGATGCGGGTGTAGTTCCAAACGGAGAACACGTCGCTGTCGAAATACTTCGTGGGCTGGCCCATCTCAGCACCCTTACCATTACACATCGGGAGGTTCATCCACAAATTGCGGTTCTCATAGGTGTCCTGGATAAGGCGATTGGAGCGACTAAGGATTTCCTTGCAGCGCACATGCGAGCGGAACAAGGCGAGGTCGGACTTCTGAATGCCGGCTGCTGCCCATTCTGCATCGGTGGGATACTTGCGGCCATTCTCTGCCGCGGTAACAAAAAGGTTGAGGATTGTGGTCTCATCGAAACCGCTGAAGTCGTAAGCATCAGCCGTGGTGTCGGTGGCAGCACAAACTTGAACTGTCGGCAATCCTGACAAAACAGAGGCCAGGGCGAGTGCCGGAAGAAGTAAACTTTTCTTCATAAAAATAAGTTATTAGTGTTAAGTTAAAAAAATAAATGAATAAAACACGCTTCCATGATGTGCAAAAACCGCTCAAAACGTCATCGCTT
>CAVIPZ010000194.1:0-3251 GCA_963644715.1 bacterium
GCAATGCTGTTGGGCACTGCACCGTTGGCCGCGTTCGCCGAGGAAACGGCGTCCACAGCCGGCAGTTGGCAGTTCAAGGCATTCGGAACTTCAACCGCAGCAGACGTCAACACCATTGCAGAAGGTGCCGACATTAACGGCAAGATTACCCTGAATTCCTGCACCATTAAAGATGATGGAACCATCAACAAAAAAGGCGGCAAATTTGTGGCCGACTCGCCTGCTGACGGTATATCGTTCTACTACACCACTATAGACCCCACCACGCAGAATTTTTATCTGCAGGCAGACGTTACTGTCGACTACATAAACCCGTCTCCTGACGGTCAGGAAGGTTTTGCGCTTATGCTGCGCGACACGATCAGCGGGTCAGGAAGCTATTTTTCAAACCAAATCTCTGTAACCGGCACAAAACTCCCACTTGACGGCACCGAAATCAAGGACGCTGTGGGCGTGCGCAGTTATACAGGTATTTCATCTAACGAGACGGCAACATCCAACGACGTTAAGGCTACACGAGCAGCATTCAGCTCTCAGGCCATCAAACAAAGCGATACTTACCGTGTGAGCCTTGAAAAGACCAATAACAGCTATGTTGCCACGCAGTACACCATCAATGCAGACGGCTCCACCGGTGCAGTGATCGGCTCTTCCACCATGTACATTTCCGCTAAGGACAGCAATGCTTCAAGCGTGTCAAAGTACAGCGAGCTTGACGACCCAATGACTGTTCAGGAAGCAAACAAAGCTTATGTTGGTTTTGCAGCTGCACGCGGAATGAACGTGACATTTTCTAACATAACCTACACCACCAGCGCATGGAATGCATCTGAGTGGACCTTGCAGCCCACAACCTATGTTGACCCGAGCTATCAGATAACAAGCCCGGCCACATGCACCGGCAGCAGTTATGAACTTGTGTTTACGGCTAACGCAGACGGCAAAGCCACTGTGTACGCAAACGGCAAGGTAGTTGACAAGGATGTTGACGTCAAAGCAGGCGAGGCTGTTACCAAAAACTATACGGTAACCGGCGACACTACTTTCAAGGTCAAATTTACCCCTGATAAAGACTACACCATCAGTGCACACGAAAAACTTTCCAGCTACAAAACGGCTACAATCGAGAAGAAAGTCACCCTGCGTTCACTGGGTGCCAACGGCATCATTGTTGTAACCCCAGACGGCACGTCTACTAACGGCGGCACCAGCACAGCTGATGCGGTTGATCTGCAAACTGCGCTGAATTACGCTGCGGCAGGGCAGACAATTCAATTAGCCAGCGGCACGTATAACCTGACAGGCGAGCTTAAAATCGAGCGCGGCCGTGACGGTACTGCCGATGCACCTATCACTGTAACTACCGCTGACGGCAAGTATGCAACTTTGGACTTTGGCGGTGTCGGCACCGGCTTTGGTGCGTGGGGCAATTACTGGAACTTCAGCAAGATAAATATCACCAACACGGCAGACGGCTCCAAGGGTATGCAGCTGGCAGGCAGCCACTGCGTGCTGGAGAACATGAACTTCTACAACAATGGCAACACCGGTCTGCAAGTATCCAGTCTGTCAACTTACAGCAAAGACCAATGGCCGAGCTATAATACCATTAAAAATTGTACATCTATGAACAATGCCGACCGCGCAATGGAAGATGCTGACGGTTTTGCCGCTAAGCTGACCACAGGCGAAGGCAATGTGTTCGATGGCTGTATTTCTGCCTACAATGCAGACGACGGTTGGGATTTGTTTGCCAAGGCATCTACCGGTTCCATCGGTGCTGTTACCATCCAGAACTGCGTAGCCTACAAAAACGGTTATCTGATGCTGGCAGCAGAGCCCGTGAAAAAACAGCCTTTCCAGTTCCCCACTGTCACCTGTGACGATGACGGAAACCTGAACTTCTCTAATGTAGCCGTGACAATTACAGCCGGCAACGGCAATGGCTTTAAGATGGGCGGCACCAACCTGCCCGGCGGCCACAAGCTTATTAACTCTATTTCTTATGACAATGCCGCCAAGGGCATTGACTCTAATTCCTGCCCCGATGTTAAGGTCTACAACTCAACTTCTTACAACAACGGCGGATACAATGTAGCCCTGTACACCAACAATAAATCTGCCGCTACAGATTACGTTGCTGACGGCGTCATCTCCTTCCGCAAAGATACCGATGGCAAAGATCAGTTAAACCTGCAGAGCCAGAGTAGCACCGCAGCCTATGGCTCTGACAACTTCTACTGGGATGCTGACACGCAAACCAGCCACAACAAATCCACAAACACCGTTACAGTGAAAGAAAGCTGGTTTGAAAGCCTTGATACTTCCGTTGCTCCCACCCGCAAATCTGACAGCAGCATTGATATGCACGGCTTGTTGTTGCTGAGCGCCGAGGGTCTGGCAGCAACCGATGCCGGTGCACGTGGCTCTGTCTGGGGTCAGGCAGAGGCTAAAAAAGCTACCATCTGGGTAGTCGGTGACTCTACCGTTTCAGCCTTTAACGACAGCTATTATCTGCCTCGTGAGGGCTACGGTGAAGAGATTGAAAACTACTTCAACGCAAATGTTTATAACCTTGCTGTCTCAGGTGCTTCCAGCAAAGACTTTACCGGAATGACCAGTTACAAGACACTGATGAACGGTTCCGACACTGTACCCGCACTCGGCGATGCTGAGGGCGACAAGTTCCTTATCATTGGCTTTGGCCATAACGATG
The DNA here is from genome assembly GCA_963644715.1 of bacterium. Taxonomy (GTDB): domain Bacteria; phylum Bacteroidota; class Bacteroidia; order Bacteroidales; family WCHB1-69; genus F23-D06. Next base: position 2,717 of record CAVIPZ010000194.1, read on the forward strand.
AAAAGACCGAGGCTGCACGTTACACAAACCCCAACGGCGACTACAAGACTGAGGGTTCCTTTGCCAACAGCCTGTATGTCAACTACATTCAGCCCGCACTTGAGCGCGGCGTGATTCCTGTTGTATGTACGCCGATTGCACGTTTGACTAACGAAAATACTAAGGAAAGCTACAACAGTGCTTCCGGACATAAAACAGAAACCGTAACTATCGGCGATACTGTATTTGAAGGCGGCGATTACTCCGCTGCCATCCGCCAGATGTGTAGCGAGCTGCATCTTATCTGCGTTGAACTGACCGATGCTACCATAGATGAAAATATTGCTATGGGCACCAAAGCACAGTATACTCACAGCTTCACCGGTGCTAAACTTGACAGCAAAGGCAACCTGGTACCTACCGGTTTGGATTTAACCCATACTAACAGCTACGGTGCTAAGCTCAACGCATGGCTCATTGATCAGCTGACAATTGATACCCCGCTTGGAGCTTACAGCAAGCACAAAGAAAAGCCCACCTACGACCAGTTCTACGG
>CAVIPZ010000195.1:0-3242 GCA_963644715.1 bacterium
TTTGTGGGGCTTCTGTGAGGCTCGTTTGAAGGGTGTTCGGATGAGGCTTGAATGACGTTCGAGGGAGGGTGCTGCACCTGGTGGCTGATGAGGCTGAAAACGGGCAAAAATTGCGACTGGGGTTACAGGTGGGGTTACAAAGTGGGGTTACATTTTTGAAAAAGTGGGGTTACAAATTCGGGGTTTTCGGGGGGTAGGTAGAGGGGGAGGGAAAAGGAAAAAAAATCGCGATAGGTAGGGGGAAACTGCCGGTTGGAGATATAGGTGTTTTTCGGGTGGAGGGCGTGAGAATGCTGATAGAATGGGGGTTTAAGGGCGTTCGGACGGTAAAAGTAGGGCGAAAGAGGGGGTACCACCCCACGGGAGGGGTTCGGGAGGACCTTCCTGCGGGGTGCGAGTGGTAGGAATAGAGGGTGCCGGAGGGATGAGGCTTCGAGGGGAGAGACTGGAGAGACGGAGGGTGTGGCGTTGGGGCAGTTCGGGGTGTGGACGGCTGGGGAGGGGCGCCAGATGGTGCGAGATGGCTGCTCTACTCCAGACGGATGACGCCGATGACGATGGCGACGGCGTTGAGGGCGGTGTATGGGAGTTCGAAAGGTTCGTATTTCTCGTTGTCGGAGACGATGAGGACGCGATCCTTGTCTCTGCCCGGTTTGATGCGCTTGATGAGAGTGCCCTGTTTGGTGTCGAGGACATAGACCTTGTTCCATTGGAAGAAGAGGTCGGTCATGGGGATGCGCTTGCAGGCCACGATGTCGCCCGAACTGTATTTGGGGTACATGCTTGACCCTCGGACGGAGATAAGGAAGTCGGCACCCTTGAATATGGGCACTACATAGCGCTCGCACTCATATTCGAGCACGGTCTGTTCGTCGGTGAGCGCTCCCGCCATGGCGTCGATAGGTAGCAGCGGTATGCCCTCCCCCGGCGCCGTTGCCCTTGTGGCCATGGGAATGGCTTCCCCCACTTCATCTTCCACCTTTATATTATTATAATTCTCTTTTTCGGCATTTTCTTGGCTTTTTTCTTGCATAGTCGAGAGCATCTCGCCCTTGCCTGTTATTAGCCATTCGACACTAATGTCTGGAGCATAAGCGAGAAATCTTGCTATATTATCTTCACTTATACCATTGTTCTGTTGTAAAATGCCCCTTGTTACACCCGAATCTTTGTAAAATTCGTACGCAGAGACTCCCTTTTTGGCCAGATAAAGCAAGATATTTTGCTTTATAGGCGATTTTTCTTGTCTTTTTTCTTGCATAGTCGAGTTATCTTGCTTATCTTTGCAGCGTGTTCCACTTGGTACGGGCGCCAAAGATACGAAAAAAAGGTGGTTTGTGCAAATTTGAGTGGCGCGTAAGACTCAAGAGTAACGAATTAAAATAAGAAGAAAAATGAAAAGATTCATCCACATTCAGAAGAGTGACCGCGAGTTTCTCATGTCGGCGTTTGGCGTGAAGGCCCGCACAGTGCAGAATGCTTTGCGCTATGACGAGGAGCGCGGCAACACGGACATGGCCAAACGCATCAGGAAGTTGGCCATGGAGCGTGGTGGCATAGTGATGAACGAGAGCGTGGAGGTAGAGACCCTGCACGATGCCGACGGCTACATCCGCCAGTACATGCCGAACGGCGTGATGCTCGAGATATCGAAGAAGGCGGACGCCACGTGCGACGTATTCCAGCACGGCGATTTGGTCCGCCACTATGACAATGTGACGCTGGGCACTATCGGCGGCATCCAGGACTGGGCAATGACACTGTAAGGAGGGGCGTAAGATGGAGTACTACGACAACAGACTATGCATCTCGATGCGCGAGCTTGTGGAGGGCGGTGTGATGACTGCCTCGAACTACAAGGCGTTGACCGCACGTGGCCGCATGGACGTGGTGCGTCGTGGTGGCGGATCATCGAAGAACTACGCACTGATAGCCGTGGCGAGCCTGCCCGACGCGTATCAGGCGAAGTTGAAGGACATCTATCCCGACCCCGGCATGGCGGTGCTGCTTGCGTGGCTCGATGCCAACTACGAGGTGGACCAGAAAGCCGTGGCCTACTTCAACGACTGGCGCATGCAGAGCGGCCACGACCATGCCACCGACGAGCACGTGAAAGAGTACGTGACCAACGCGAGTGTGCTGAATGCCTGCATCAAACTCTACAACAACGCGAAGGCCATACAGAAGACCATGGGTCAGAAGTATGACTGGAGCATGATGAGCCAAGCCGTGGAAGGCTACAGGATGAAGACCGGCCACACATTGCCCTCGAGCATGCTTCGCTTCCGGAAGAAAGTGAACGAGTATGAGAAGGACGGCTACCAGAGCCTCATCAGCGGCAAGTTTGGCAACCAGGCGAGCCGTAAGGTAGACTACCGGACGGAGCGTCTGATACTAAGCATTGCCGTGCTGCCCAACAAGCCCTTCAACACCAGCGTGTGGGAGATGTACAATGCCTTCGTATGCGGCGAACTGGACGTCTACGACCCCGAGAGCGGCGAACTCTTCGACCCCAAGGAGTGGACCGACAAGAACGGCGAGCCGCGGAGCCTAAGCGAGAGCACCATCACCAACTATCTGAACGCCCCGAAGAACCAGATATTCGTGTCGAAGCACCTCGACAGTTACACCACCTTCATGCACGAGCAGATGCCCCACGTGCACAGGCACGCCCCCGAGTTTTCGTTTTCGAAGATATCGTTTGACGACCGCGACCTCCCCCGCAAGTTGGGCGACACCAAAGCAAGGCCCAAAGCCTACTACGCCTACGATGTGGCCAGCCAATGCGTGGTGGGGTACGCCTACAACAGGAACAAGACCGTGGACCTTGTGACCGACTGCTTCAGGAGCATGTTCCGGCTGATAGAACGGAAAGGTTGGGGCTGCCCCGCGCAAGTAGAAGTAGAGAACCACCTGATGAGCCAGTGGAAAGACTCGTTCTTGAAAGCCGGCGTTCTGTTCCCCTTCGTGCGTTTCTGCGCCCCGATGAACTCCCAGGAGAAATATGCCGAGCAGATGAACGGTGCGAAGAAGAAGAGCGTGGAGCACAAGAACCACATAGGCATCGGCAGGTTCTACGCCAAGAACAGGCACTACCGGACCGAGTCGAAGAAAGTGTTTGACGAGAAGAACGACACCTACGAAGACAAGCAATACTACACCTGGGAAGAACTGATAGCCGACGACGAGCGTGACATCTACGAGTTCAACCACGCGCTGCACCCCAACCAGAAGAAATACCC
>CAVIPZ010000196.1:0-3227 GCA_963644715.1 bacterium
CATAATCGGCATAAAGTGGATGGATGGCATGCCGCTCACAAAAAAGCAGATTGAGAGTTTCTATTGGCACAAAGATTTGCAGGCGATGCTGGATGATTTGACAGCCAAGGGATATCTTAGATACGAACATCCCAAACAGCAAGTTGCAGATATGCACATCGCACCAAACGGGAAAACCGTCACAACATACCGAAGGGTCAAAGACACCTCAAAGCCAAAAGGTTATAATATAGTGGCCGGCAAGTTGAGTTACGAAGTCGGCAAGGTGCTCTCCCCAAAGGAGGTTGCACCAACCCTTGTGGCTACTGATATGCAACATCTCTTTGTCGGCGACAATGGCGGTTTGCGCACACTGACCCTGAGGGAAGTGTTGCGGCTGTTCGGTTATCCCGAGTCTTTCAAATTCGACATTAGCGAAGCAGAGGGGTTTGACTTGCTTGGGAATACGGTCGCCGTGCCGGTAATAGAAGCCATTTGCGAAAGATTGTTACAGAAAATCAAATAATAATGCCATAGAACACATAACCGCAGAGAAATTGTATTCCAGATTGCTGGAAGATTACAAAATAAAGGAACGTGAAGGTCAAATAACATTCAAGTTGGGTGATGTTGGCATCATCGTCCGACAACGTGATGTGGTTGGCAATATCATTCAGGAATGGCTGGAAGGTTGGCTTCGCAGCAATGACATCTACTACCAACCCAACCCCAACACCCAAATGCCTCCCGACATATTTCTCAACGAAGACAAAACGCAACATTTAGTTGAGGTCAAAGCTTTCCATGCTGAAGGAAGCCCTGGCTTTGACATTGCAGACTTCAAAGCATACGTACGTGAAATCATTGAAAAGCCGTATATGCTACATGTTAAATATTTAATCTTCGCATACAAGATGGATGTTGACGGAACTGTAACCATTTCTGATTTATGGTTAAAGAATGTTTGGGAAATCAGTGCGGCAATGAAACGTGAGTCAAACTGGACTGTAAAAGTGCAGTTTAAAAACAAACAGATTCATAAACTTAGACCAGCGGTCTGGTATTCTGAAAAACCTTCAAAAACACCAGTGTTCGAGACTTTGGAGGATTATCTCGCGGCATTGGAGGAAACGATATTCAAGTATTCTGAGACCAGAGAACTGGCGAATAGCGGATGGAAAGACAAAATGATTGATGCCTATAGGCAACAATACGGCTTCACTTTGCAGATTCCGCGATGGATGGACATTGAATCCAAGTATAGGCTTTAGTCCTTTCCCCAAAAAATCCTTCACTTCTGCTTTCTCCCGTAGTAGTATTGCCCTTTTCCCCGTGTGAGGCTGCCGTACTGTATGGCATTTTGCGGGCAGTGGTGATAGCAGGCGGTGCAGTGGGTGCAATGGCCGTGCCACTTAGGATGCCCCTCCTCTATGGTGATGTTGTGCAACGGGCAGTTTTGGGCGCAGATGCCGCACCCCGTGCAACGTTCCGTGACGTGCATCGGCTTGTCGCTCATGATTTTGTAAAACAGCGGCAACGTGACGTAACTTTTCAGGTATGGCAGACCCCCTTTCAACGTCTCCTGCACCTCCTCTCTGTTGCTGATGGCGCGAGCGATGACCGGCAAGCGTTTGGCGGTCTCGTCCAGTTTGGCTTTTGCCCTGTTGGGAGTATCTGTACTCATGCCCGCCATAAATACATAAGTGTTGGGCATACGTAAAAAGAACGTGGCATTAAGCGACCATCCGCGCTGCTGCAACGTTTTCCGGAATATGCGGTGCGTCATGCCGGCATTGTCGCCGCAAGTGGCCACCATATAAATATACGTCGCCGCAGCGGTCAACTGCAGCCCTTTGACAAAATCGAGCACAAGGCGCGGCGGTCCCCAAGCATATACGGGAAATACAAAGCCTACGCTCTCGCCAGCACCGACGGTGTAGGCATAGCAATCTTGGCGGACAGCGTCAGGGATGAACACAACGGCCTCGCCAGTCTGTTGCGCCAGCGTTTCGGCCACATAGCGGCTGTTGCCGCATCCGGAGTAGTAGAATATCATAGCAGTACTGTGTTTGCGCTCTTGGGGACTATGGTCGCCATAGCCTCCAAAAGGATGAAAAAATATAACTTTTGATTCTTTTTTTTATTGTGTCAGAAAAAATATATATCTTTGCGCACTTTTTATACTACGATTCGAAGCCTGCCTACTAAGACACGTACTCCGAACCTCACATCAAAACTCTTTTACTGCCTCTCTTCCTTTTGGCAAAAGGAAGCGTTGTTAAACGTATGGTCTGACAGTATCAGAAACAATTATAATTTATACCATTATGAATAAAAGAATACACTTTTTGTGCAGTGGGCTATCTGTCTGCTGCTTGCTGCTGACAGTCGCACTGACTATGAGCGCGCAAAGTTCCCTCTCCACCATAGAATTTACCGCAAGCGCCACCTGGACGGTGCCCGATGGGGTAACTTCCATCACCATCGAATGTTGGGGTGCCGGCGGCGGTGGCGGCGCCGCGTACTATAGGCACGGCGACGGAGGAGCAGCAGGTGGCGGCGGCGGGGCGTATGCAATGAAACAGAATGCTGTGGTAACCCCGGGCAGCACCTTGACCATCACCGTTGGCTCTGGCGGATACCGCAACAGCCAATCAGACTGGCAAGACGGACAAAACAGCCAAGTCTCTTCGGGCAGTGTTGTGCTTGCAAAGGCCGCAGGAGGGAAAACCGCGACTTATTATTCTTCTGATGACATTAATGCCTATTCGTATGAGGCTAAAGGCGGCCAGGCTTCTGACTGCATCGGAGATGTGACATTCAGTGGCGGAAACGGAGGCAGAGGATTCAGGTTTTATACTTCTTACTGCCCGACAACGGGTGGATGTTGGTCTGGCGGCGGCGGGGCGGCAGCCAGTTCTTTCGGAAACGGAATGAGCGCGTATAGAACAAATGATTGTTCTACAGCCCCATACGGCGGTACTGCCACCTATCCTGCCGGCAGCGGAGGTGCACCGCTGAATGTAGCAACAACCGTATTTACAGCCCTATCGGGCAACCCTGGCAGCAACTATGGCGGCGGTGGCAGCGGCGGGCATTCAAACGACAAAAACGCTGTCGGCGTTGGCGGTGCGGGAGCACCGGGCTTTGTCCGCATCTCGTACCAAGAACAGGATCCCTGCGCCGAGGTTTCTGCGGGCAGTATCTCTTCCAGTCATTGGAGGTGCAGCGGCGTGCCGGCATCATCG
>CAVIPZ010000197.1:0-3218 GCA_963644715.1 bacterium
GCCTATAACGATAAACTCTCGCAAGAACGGGCAAAGTCGGTATATGAATATCTTGTCAGCCAAGGCATACCGGCATCAAAACTCAGTTACCATGGCTATGGCAAACAACAACCGGTCGCCGACAATGCAACCGAAGAGGGCAGGGCAGCCAACCGACGTACAGAGTTCAGGATCATACGGTAGGTAACGGCTGTCATAATCCGCAAGTCATTGAAGAGGGCACCCAAAAATGAGAAGCAATATTGTATATGTATGCAATATTGCTTTTTTGTTTAAGAGAGTTACAACAGGCAGATACCTACAACAATATTATATATACAATAATTAATTATGCTTGTAAAACAAAGAGCCGTACGAATCGAAACTACGCCCACGTATTTTCCAACTTGAGGAAAAATAAAAAAAGAAAAGTGCAGGAAATTGAAAGAAAAAAAATGTATTTTTGCAAGTTAAAAAGATAGTATAGTGTAAAGTAATCTATGGATTTAAAAGACAGAACAATAGACAGAAAAAATAATAATTTATAACAATCAAAAAATAAAAGTATGAAAAAACTATTATCAATTTGCTTCGTAAGTATCTTGCTTACGATGATGAGCTGGACAACAGCTCAGGCGCAAAGTCCTAGTGGCTCATGCTGTTTTTGGATTGAGAATATGCAGCCGGAGACATTCCGCCATATTGCCAACCTGAACGGCACGATGCTGGCTCAGGACACAGGAGCCGGCACAGATCTTGTGCTGAACAATGTGCTCAACAGGGCAAGGGTAGGCAATACCGATGTCTATACCCTCCATTTCCCCACAGATTGCGGTAACAAGGTCTCCATTGAATGGTTGCTTTACCGTGACGGGCAACTTGTCAACGGCAATATGTCAGATTATGCTACATTCGAGATTTACACGAGGTATGCAAAGCTGAACGTACAAGGCGAGTGTGAAAGCATAAGATGGCTTGGAGGACAAGTTGATAACGGCGACGGCATCTGTGGCTGTGCAGGTGGTGTCCACTTTAACTACAACGATTTTCCGGGAGGGCGTCAAGCTAACGGCGTTGCCCCGTACTACGATGAAAGTCATTTGGCTGCTGGTTATACCAACCAGATGTACACCAACAACTTCGACTATTTCTATCTGCCGTTCCTTAATGCTGAAGGTTCTCAAACCCAAGTCAAAATCACTTGGAAACAAGTTGGCAACTATTCTCTCGTTATGCGCTTGCGCGAACGCACCGGCGGCACGGACTATGATTTCACATACGACGGCAGCCAGAGTACCGACAGACATGTTGGCGGACATCAGAGCTGCTGCGGCGACATTATCGCTCAGGATTCTATCCACTACCTTGTCACAACCTCTCACAACAAATCCATTTGCGACGGTTCTATTTTCAACTACGGAAGACCTGAATATGCATTCTCCGAAGAAAGCCTCTACTATGTGCTCTTCGGCGAAAGAACTTGCGACCACTGGAAAGTTGAACGCATCGACACTTTCCAACTTTATACCCGTATCAATCCCAATGTGATCACAAGAGATTCCGTACTTTGTCGTAACGAGCGATTCTCTCATGATGACCTTCTGTCACTTGCCACTCCTGTGAATCTTAATGCTCCCGGCTTCAGAAGATATGAACTTCTTTGGTCTAAGGACGGTGTCACTTTTGGCGATCTTAATTCTATCGATTTGACCGATCTCACTAAATTCGGCGACAGATCCTATACATTCGTTGTAAAACAAAGAAACTACTATTATAACGGTTTCAATGATACCATCAATTATCCTCGAGTAGAGTCTGACTCTATCCACTATTGCGAGGGCGAGCCTGCAACGATTACCATCACAGTTCGCGATCTTTACAAACCCATTGCTGATCCTACGGCTTTCGAATATTGCAATGAAAACATTGCTGGTCAGACCTTGACTTTAAGCGCAACTATAGCCGAAAATGACAAATGTTCTGACCAAATCCATTGGTTTTCACTTGACGGCAACGGAAATCCAACGACGGATGAAGCATTCAGGGTGCAAGTAGGCAATTCATATACAGTTGACCTTGCAGCACTGAACCCGACAAACGTTGACAACGTTGTCACATTTACGGCCAATACGTACAGCACCGAAACAAGAACCTATTCTGCTGAACACGAAACTTTCACCATCACGTTCCATGCAACCCCTGTAATCACGCCGAATGAAACGCAGATTGACTTCGTTGTATGTCCGGGCGCTGAAGTAACGTTGGAAAGCGATGTGGTTTGCAATTTCCCCACTTACAAAAATGTTAAGCCTGCTCTTTCTTACAGTTGGGAAAAGAATGGCAGGGCTATCAACACCAATGTTGCTGACTTGACCGTAAACGCTGATGTAGAATGTAATCACACAGATACATACACGCTTACAGTTACGGCCACCACTGCTTTCGGTTGCGAGGCTGTATATACCCGTACTTATACGGTACTCTCTCAGGACATTGAACAGCCGACCATTGTTTGGATGAAAGGCAACGAAACTGTTCGCCGTACAACCCTCAGCGGATGCGACTCTATCGATGTTCCTGCACCGTACGCTACTCTTGCCGATTTCGCCAATGACGTTAAAATTACCGACGGTTGCAACAATGTCGTTACTCTGAAATATACAGATGTTGCAGAACGTACAGATTGCCAGACCATCGTTACACGTACCTACACGGTAACGGATGCTTGCGCTAATGTTTCTGAACCTATCCAAGACATCTTCACCATCAACAACGATTATATTCCTACCATCGCTGGCATCCGTACTATCGAACCTGTCAACGCTATGGATTGTAAATACAATGCCCCTGATTATGCTACCTTGCGCGGCATTTTCGACACTACGATTACGGTGAAATTCCAATGCCGTCAGTCAAGAATTGAAAACGTTGTTTTCTACCTTGAAAATACGGATGTAGTTGCAGACGGTAACCTTGACATTTTCGCCGATGTTGATCACGTCACCATCTATGCTCAAGTCACAGATGCTTGCGGAAACATTTCTGCCAAGACCCCTGTGTTCGACATCTACAAGCCTGCTAAGATGTACATCGCTCACGGTTCCATCTCTCTTGACACGCTTGAACTCTGTGTCAACCAAGAGAACAGGATTCATTTCAATCCTAATTTCGTGATGAACGCTTATGAGCCTTATACCTATCAATGGTCACAAATCGCTGTTGTTGGCCAGTGCGTAATC
>CAVIPZ010000198.1:0-3216 GCA_963644715.1 bacterium
GCCCCCGACACACTATCGTTTTACTATTGGGTGTCGTCGGAGGAGGACTACGACTTTTTGGTTTTCAAGGTCGATGGAGAAGAAAAAGGGAAATGGAGCGGCAATACGGGATGGCAGCGTTTTGCCTGTGTGTTGCCCGCCGGTCAGCATCTGCTCAAGTGGACCTACGACAAGGATGACTACTATTCAGAAGGCTCCGACAAGGCAATGCTTGATATGATTGAGTTCCCGCTACAGGATGCTGCTACTGGCATTCCGCAAAACAATGCAGCAAGTTTCACCTTGACACCGAACCCCACAACCGGCGACACATACCTCAGTGCAGCTGGTTTTGCCCCTTTGGACGGAATCGGATATCGGCTGTTTGACGTTGGCGGCCGCTTGTTGTTGCAAGGGGTTATGGAAAGCACAAGACAGCCGATTGCACTTGATGGTTTGGAAACAGGCATTTACCTGTTGGAGGTGACGGAAAATAATGAGAACATTCAGAATTTCAAGATAATTAAACAGTAAAAGATGCAAAAAATACCTTTGATATTAGTTGTGAACGACGACGGCTATGAAGCCAAGGGACTGGAGGCTATGGTTAAAATTGCCAAAACGTTTGGCGAAGTGGTGGTCGTTGCGCCCGACAGGGTGCGTTCGGCATCGGGCCATTCCATCACGATGCACGAGCCGCTCCATGTTACCCATTACAAGACCGAAGACGACATTCCTTATTGGCGCACCAACGGCACGCCTGTGGATTGTGTGAAACTGGGACAAAAAGTGGTTTTGCGCGGGCGCAAGATCGACCTTGTGCTGTCGGGCATCAACCATGGCTCAAACTCCTCTGTCAGCATCATTTATTCCGGCACTATGGGGGCTGCTATTGAGGCTTCGTTTGAAACGATGGCCGTCGGCATTTCTGTCCTCGACTACTCTAAGGATCCTGATTTTACTGCCGCAGTTCATTATGGCAAAATCATAGTGGAACAGGTGCTTAAGAACGGTCTTCCGCCCAGAATAAGCCTTAATGTGAATGTTCCCAAACTGCCGCTGAGCGAAATCAAAGGAATGAAAGTAACCCGTCAGACGGAGGGGTATTGGGAAGAAGATCTGGAGGAACGCACTGACCCGCAAGGCCGCAAGTACTATTGGCTTGCAGGGCATTTGGTCGATACCGACCATAAAGAAGACTCGTGCGAGTGGGCACTGCATCACCAATATGTCTCTATACAGCCCGTGCAGTATGACCTTACCGCTTATAAATATATGAATGATGTTAAATACCTTGAATTAGAAGAAAATGGAAAATAGATTTTTCAACTTTTTGCGTAAAGATTCTATCGGCATGGGCGTTGTGATAGGCTTTGTGGTGCCGGCCGTCCTGTTCGGTATTCTTTTTGCCATATTCGCTGTTTTGGTGAAAGCCAACCCGGATATGCTGGTCAACAACCCCTCGTTGCAACGTACCATCATTCCTAAATTGATTCTGATCAGCCTTATACCGTCGCTGCTGATTCTTCGCCACTATCTGCTGAAACTGAAATACGACAAGACGGGACGTGGCATTATCATATCCACGTTTGTTTTAGGTCTGGTATTTGTTATTGTTCAGTTCTCTCTTTAGAATGTTCTTCTCGGGTGTCCTGAAAAAGACAAAGGAGTTTGTACAGGTCAAGCGCGCGGAGGTTGTACCGCTGGAGGACGAGTTTTTTCAGCGTGCGGCGGTTGATGTTCAGGAACAGTTCTGCCGGTCTTGAGAGATGCCAGTCTGACAGTTTCAGAAATGTGTGCAGCAGGCGGTTCTCGCGGATGAAGTCGGGAGTTGCTTTCTGCTCGTTGAGCAACCGCGCCAGGTTAGCAACCGCAGTTTCGGTTTTTGACAGGAACACCTCGTTCTGGTCAAGCCCGTCGTGGTAAATGCCGTTGTCGATATGCTCCACGGGAATGCCGTTGCTTCGCAATTGTTCTCCGAAAAAGACATCTTCAAAACCGTAGGTCTTGAACGACTCGTCGAAGCGGCAAATGTTGAACACGGCTTTAGATACGAGCATGTTGAACGGCGTGAAGGAGCGGTAGGGATGCTGAAGTCGTTGCGCCGCGCTTTTCTGTTCGCGGTTGATGCCGTAGTGCCAACGGAGGCGGTATGCTTTTTCAGGGGGTGTTTCGTGATACGACACGCCGCCCATCGTCACAAAACGTTCAGAAGTGTCGGAATGCCGCATACGGGCATGGCTGATGTATTGTTCCAGATAATCGTGACTTTTCATACCGGCGTCGCCGTCAATAAAGAGCAGATAAGGATATTGAGCGGTGTCGGCAAGGCGGTTGCGGGTAAAGGAGCGTCCGCAGTTTGTTTCGTTGCAGAGAAATGTCACCTCCGGGTTCTCTGCCAGTTTCTCGTTTTCAATGACAGATTGTCGGTCGGGAGAGGCATCGTCCAGAATCAGGATTTCAAAAGGAACAGAGAGCCGCCGTGCTTGCTCAAGCAGGGCGTTGACGAGTGGCTCGGCGGAGATGTTGTAAACAGGCAGCAGTATGGAGAGCATCAGAATCCGGAATCTATCATCTGTCCGTTTTCTATGCAGATGGTCCTTGACGGGAACTTGTCAATCATAGAGAAGTTGTGCGTGGCCATCAGGATGGTTGTGCCCGTCTTGTTGATGTTGTGGAACACGCTGAAGATCTCCTCGGAGGTCAATGGGTCAAGGTTGCCCGTAGGCTCGTCCGCCAAAATGACATCGGGGCGGTTGAGCAGGGCGCGGGCGATACATACGCGTTGTTGCTCGCCGCCCGAAAGCTGTGAGGGCAGTTTGAAGTCCTTGGTCTTAAGGTCCACCACATCCAGCACCTCTTCGCAGCGGTTCAGCATTGCGTTCTTGTCTTTCCATCGGGTGGCCTTGAGCACAAACATCAGATTCTCGATGACTGTCTTGTCTGAAAGCAGCTGGTAGTCTTGAAACACCATGCCGATTTTTTTCCGGAGCGCCGGTATCTTTTTCTGTTTGAGGTTCAAAAGGTCGTAACCTAATATTTCAGCGCATTCGCCTTGTGGTTTGATATCAGCGATTAACGTCTTCAGAATAGAAGACTTGCCGCTGCCGGTGCGTCCGATGAGGTAAACAAACTCGCCTTGTTTTATGGAAAAGGAAACTTTAGGGAGCACTAAAATCTTTTTCTGGTAAATATCCACGTTGCGCAGCGAGATTACCACATTGGGCACGTTTTCGG
>CAVIPZ010000199.1:0-3205 GCA_963644715.1 bacterium
CCCATATAATTATGTCGGTATGTTATAGCTCCGCTTTCACCATTATAAGAATAATAGATTCAAGTGGCAAAGCTATAAAAAAAACATGCGCCTGGAAATTGAAAGAAAGCACTTTTCGCAGTCTGTAGCTTAAATTTTTTTGTAACACCAGTATTTTGTAGAATGTCATATTATACGCATGTTGTTTCCTGCAAGAAAATGCGAAAAACAGCGTCCAAATGCAAAATGCAAATCCCGGAAAAAATATTATAGTCGTCAAGGCAAAACACCCTTCCCACAATCAGTTGGCTCGTTCGTGCGGTAGTCCTGTCCCGTTCGCTGAAAATTTTGAGGATAGGTTTTTTGCATTATTTAGGGGAGAGACGGCGGTTTAGTCCAGCGTGTCTGAAATCAGGTATTTGTTGCGGTCTGAACCGTTGCGGGCTATGAGTTCGCCCAAGAAGCCGGCAAGGAACAGCATAAAGCCCAACACCATAGCCAAGAGGGCGATGAAAAACAGGGGCTGGTCGGTGACGGCTCTGAAAGGCTGGCCGTTTGACTGATGTACCAGCTTGAGCGCGATAAGCCAAATAGCGCACACAAGACCGATGAAGAACGAGAAACTGCCCCACAGCCCGAATGCGTGCATAGGTTTCTTCCCGAAACGGGTCATGAACGAGATTGTCAGCAGGTCAAGGTAGCCGTTCACAAAGCGGTCCCATCCGAATTTGGTGACGCCGTATTTGCGTTTGCGGTGCTGGACGACTTTCTCGCCGATCTTGCTGAACCCCGCCCATTTGGCGATGACCGGTATGTAACGGTGCATCTCGCTGTAAACCTCAATGGACTTGACCACGTCGTGGCGGTAGGCTTTCAGCCCGCAGTTGAAGTCGTGCAGCCTGATGCCCGACATTTTGCGCGTAGTCCAGTTGAAGAATTTGGAGGGGATGTTCTTGGCAAGTTTTGAGTCGTAGCGCACCTTTTTCCACCCTGACACAAGGTCGTAGCCGTCTTCCACAATCATACGGTACAGTTCGGGTATCTCGTCGGGGCTGTCTTGCAGGTCGGCGTCCATAGTGATGACGACGTCTCCCCGGCAGGCCTCAAAGCCGGTATTCAGCGCAGCCGATTTGCCGTAATTCCTGCGGAACCGGATGCCTTTGATGTTGCAGTTTTGGCTGTGCAGGTCGCGGATGACCTGCCACGAATTGTCTGACGAGCCGTCGTCAATCATTAGGATTTCATACGAGAAACTGTTCTCGTCCATTACACGCGCGATCCATGTCGTAAGTTCAGGCAGCGATTCGGCTTCGTTCAACAAGGGGACTATAACGGATATGTTCATGTCTTGCTGTGCTTTTAGTTTTCTTTTGTGGATGGTTCTTCGTTAGTTTCTCCGGCATCAGGAACGGCCGGCTCGTACAGGCTGTCGCTGTTTTTTGACTTGTAGTGGAACATGGCGACGAAGATGCCGAAAAACATGCCGTAAATCAGATCCATAAGCGCACTGGCGGAGGCATATACCTCAACGCGTGTGTATTCAGGAACATGCGACTTGCGCTGCTCATAGCGCATGGCTGCGGGGTTGACGGCGGGCAGCTGGCGGTCGGTCTTCTGCACGATTTCCTTGATGCTCTCTGTGGAGGGTCGGCCTTGGTTCTGGGCGACGTACGACTGCAATGTCTCGATGAGCACCTTGCGGGCAAATTGCGAGAAATTGGCAAGCCGGTAGCTGTCTGTGGTGTCAAGCGTGCGCATTGCGACCAGTTTTTCGCCATAGTAGCGGTTTATCAATTCTGTGCCTTTGTGTATTTCGGCACGGAGCGTGTCGCTTGCGCCTGCCGCTTCGCAGACCTGCTGCGCCTGCAGTTCCATCATCACGGCGGCGGTGTCAAGATAGGCCTGCAGTTCATTGCCCGTGATGGTGTCACGCTCAAGCGTCTTCCTGAAATTATCCAATGCGATTTCGTGCTTCCGCACCAGCCCGTCTTTCTCAATGAAAGTGTAGTGAACTAAACTGTAGCAGAAAAATACTGCCGAGCCGACTACGGAGATGAGCAGGCATCCCGCAAACGCTTTCGCAAAAGAGAGCCTTTGGGGGTATTTTTCCTTGAATTCCTTGATGCCGCCGTACAGGAGCAGGATATAGGCAATGATCAGGGCTATGTCGAGCATCTTGGCATTGCCGTACTCGATGTTGCGTGCCGCCATCTTCACCAACTCGAACAAAGCCAGCGCGCCGCCCAGAAACACGCCCCATTTGAGGCAGACTGTCCAATGTTTTTTCACCTCGATGCTGTAAATGTTGTTACTCTTCTTTTTTGCAGCAGAACTCTGTCAGCACCCCGCCCGTGGCCTTGGGATGAGCAAATCCGATGGAGAGATCCTCGGCGCCGGCTCGCGGTGCGGCGTCAATCAGGCGGATGCCTTTGGCGGAAAGCTCGTTCAGGGCTTCTGCCGTGTCAGGAACGGCAAAGGCAAGATGGTGGATGCCCTCGCCCTTGTTTTCGATGAATTTGGCAATGGTACTGTCCGGACTTGTCGGCTCCAGCAATTCAATCTTGGTCTGCCCGACCTTGAAGAAAGCAGTTTTCACTTTCTGGTCTTTCACCTCTTCGATGCTGTAGCATTTCATGCCCAGAATCTGTTCGTAATAAGGAATGGCTGTTTCCAGACTTTTGACGGCAATGCCGAGATGTTCGATGTGTGTGATGTTCATGATACTGTTTTTTTTATGCTGTATTGGTGATTGTTTTTATGTTAATGTATTGAGAATCAGTCTCTGCTGCTGTCTGCCTGTAACAGGGTGGTACAGTGTTTGAGGCATTTGATGACCAGCACGACTACTATGCTGACGGACAGCACAATCAGAGACGGCCGCAACCAGCACGCATCAGAAAGGCCTCCGCCGGTTTTTGCCATAGCGCAGTACATCAGATAATCGATAATGGTGTAAGAAAATATGGCGGAGAACCAGGTGGCATATTCACGTCTGACAAAGGTTTTGAAAGAGAACTTCAGGTTGCCGCCTTTGAAGAGGGAAAACCGGGGGATGAAAGCCGGAACTTTTGCGGCCCACATCTCGAACTGCTCCCCGAATTG
Organism: bacterium; assembly: GCA_963644715.1. GTDB lineage: Bacteria > Bacteroidota > Bacteroidia > Bacteroidales > WCHB1-69 > F23-D06. Next base: position 3,082 of record CAVIPZ010000199.1, read on the forward strand.
CTTGCGGAGAAAGGCTTCCTCGGCAAACATGATGCGCTCGTAATAGACCCAGTAGAACAGCGAGACGATGAGGAATATGGAGATGTTCATCGTGAACACTAACATGCCGGCCCAGATGAGGTAG
>CAVIPZ010000200.1:0-3205 GCA_963644715.1 bacterium
CAAGGAATCATTCCGTTAAGACGTTGTGCCTTGGCATCTTTTTTCCCTACGTTCTCGCGAAGAGAACCGCTCATAGATACTGATTTCATATTGTTCTTTTTTTGAATTAAATGATTTGTTTGAAAACGGCGGCAAAAGTACAAAAAATATCAGACGGCTCAACTTTCAATGCGCGCCAATTTTTAGTATTTTTGCGCCCTGACACGATTTGGAATATGGAATTTCCGGAAAATATAGAATTTCCGCTGGTCTTGACGGTAGCGGAGACACGAGACAGCGAACGGTTTACGATGAACGGGCGGCGCATTTCCTCGCTCCAGCTGATGGAATGTGCCGGAATGGCATGCGCCCGCAAGATTATCGGTTATGCGGAGCGGCATTCTATCAAGGACGTTCGCGTTTTCTGCGGTCCGGGCAACAACGGCGGCGACGGGCTTGTGGTTGCCCGCGCGCTGTTGCAGCATCCGTGGCATAACACCCCGCCTGCCGTGCAGGTGGCGCTTTGCCGCGAAAACGACTCCCAGGGCACGCCCGAACTGCTGGCGAACCTCGCCGCATGGAATGACATCGCCAAGGGTAACGACAATGCTTCAACCCTGACTTTCGACGGCGCTTCCGGTCTCAATGTCCCGGCAGATGCCCTTGTGGTCGATGCTCTCTTCGGCATCGGTCTTTCCAGACCCGTTGCCGGCATCTATGCCGCCGCCATCCAAGCCATCAATGCTTCCGGCGCCGTGACGGTGGCGATAGACACCCCATCGGGCCTCTTCTCCGACAAGGCAACGCCCCGCCATGCTACGGTGGTCAAGGCACGATATACTTTGAGCGTACAATTTCCCAAAACAGCTTTCTTCCTGCGCGAAAACTTCCCGTTTTGCGGCAATGTTACGGTGGTGGATGTGGGCATGTGTCCCGCGTCCGACACGCCGCCGCGCCGTTTTTACCTGACCCGTGAGATGGCGGCAGGCCTGCTGCGCCAGCGGAATCCATTTGCCTCGAAGCACGACTTCGGTCACGGCTTGCTGGTGGCCGGCAGCGCCGATATGCCCGGCGCCGCTATTCTTGCCGCAACTGCCGCGCTGAAAGGCGGCATCGGCAAGGTGACTTTGCACACCCCGAAACTTGCCGCATGCCACCTGCCCGCACGCTTGCCCGAAGCTATCCTTCACCCTGATGCCGACGAACGGCACTTGAGCCGGATTGACTGGGACACGCTGCAGCATGACGTCAATGCCGTTGCCATAGGCCCCGGACTGGGCACGCACCCCCAAACCGCCTCGGCCGTGAAAGAACTGATAGACCGGGTGCGCGACCCTCTTGTTTTGGACGCCGATGCCTTGAACGTGCTCGCCGCCAACAAGACTTGGCTCGCTTTTCTCCCCGCTTGCAGCATATTGACACCGCATGCCAAGGAGTTTGAACGTCTGGTAGGGTCGTGCAACGATGACTTTGAACGGCTGGAGAAAGCACGCGAATTTGCCCTCCGCTACAGCATCGTGCTGGTGCTCAAAGGCCGATATACGCTGGTGTCGCTCCCCGACGGAAGACAGTTCTTCAACACAACAGGCAACGAGGGCATGGCTACGGCAGGCTCTGGCGATGTGCTTGCCGGTCTTCTGCTGTCGCTGCGTGCCCAAGGCTATACGCCAGAGGCTGCCGCCTTGCTGGCCGTCTATGTTCACGGCTTGGCTGGCGACCTTTGCAAAGACGAGAACTCCTCGCACAGCGTCACGGCATCTGACCTTCCGCACTATTTCGGAAAAGCCTTCCGGCTCCTCGCTGAACCTGAAGACGAATACTTGTAATTAAAACAAATTGACTTTTAGCATGAAAAGAATCGCATTTCAAACTATGTTGCTTTTGTTTGCCTTGCCGCCGGCATTCGGGCAGGCGGAGATCAAACTGCAATTGAAGAATCTCCGGTGTGACTCCGTAAGCATACAAGCCTATAACGGAGAAAAGAAAGGACGTGTCGTGCAGGCCAAGCCTTATGCCCCGGAAATGACTTTCAAAAGCAAAGCGCGCCTCGAGTCGGGGCTGTATTGGGTGATGGGTGACAGCACCGTGCTCTGCGAGTTTCTGCTGTCGCCGCATGAGAGCCAGAAGTTCACCATAAACATCGATACGGGCAGCGTGGTTTTCCAAAACAGTGACGAAAACACCCGCTACGTGGAATACGTGAAGAGGATGGGGGAGTACAACCGGCAGTTTTTGGCATTTGACCAGGAGTTCAAGGAGGCGCAGCACTCGATGCCGCAGTATATGCTGAAAGTGTTCGTTGATTCGCTCACGGCCAAGGCACGCCGACTGAACGCAGAGCGGACCGCTTGGCAACAGCAGACGGCTCTCGATAACCGCAACAACCTGCTGGGCTCTGTGGTGCAGGCCTCTATAGACGTGCCCGAGCCGCCGGAAGAATATTACCGTAACCGCGACCTTTACTTGCAGTATTATGTGCATCATTTCTTTGACGGCTTCCCTTGGAACGACCCCAACGTGTTCAATACCCCCGTCTGCGGCAACAAAATCAAGGAGTTCAGCAACCTCATATACCAGCTCGACCGCTCCGACCTTGACACCTTTGTCGTGGCCACGCTCGACAAGGCCAGGGTGAACGAGCAGTCGTTGTACCGCCTCTTCGACCGGCTGGAGAAGATCCTCGGCAGCATAACCTCGCCCTACAAAGTGGAGCATACTTACATCAATATGCTGCAGTACATGCTGGACTATCCAAACTTGGACGAGAACCGGAAACGCCGCTATGAACGGGAACTGAAAAACATCAACAAGAATCTGGCGGGCGACACCGTGCCCGACTTCCGGATGGTGACCGCATCGGGCGACACCCTTTCGCTATATGACATCCAGAGCGAGTACATGATTCTCTACCTCCAGCATCCTACCTGTCCCACATGCCGGGAGGTGCGCGGCAGAATGGCCCGGTTTCCGGCGCTCAATTCGGCCATAGACAAAGGCAACCTGAAAGTGCTGACGGTCTATTTTGAGGACGACCCGAAAGTATGGGCGCAGTATGTCCGCTCTCCAGAAGCCAACGCCCGCTATATGCATGGCTGGAACTTCGACCAGACTATAGAGGACAAGATGCTCTACGATACCAGAACAATACCGTACATGTTTTTGCTCGACAAGGACAAACGTGTGGTGAAGAAAGATCTGCTGGTCAACGAGATCGAAGATTTCATAC
>CAVIPZ010000201.1:0-2219 GCA_963644715.1 bacterium
TTTAATAACTTGTTAAATCAAAAACTTATGGCATTTAAAGGAGCTTTAATCATTGACACGGACAAGTGCAAGGGTTGTGGGGTTTGCATCACAGGATGTCCCAACAACTGCATCGCGCTTTCCAAACATGTGAACGCGAAGGGTTACAATTACCTGGAAACAGTAAACGGAGATGCTTGCATAGGCTGCGCCAATTGCGCAGTGATCTGCCCTGACGGCGTCATCGAAGTTTACCGCGCCAAAGAGTAACCCGTTCCTTTTATCAACTCAGTATTAAAACAACAATTAACATTTAAACAATTTTAAAATGGCAAAAGAACTTAAATTAATGAAGGGTAATCAAGCCATTGCCGAGGCTGCCATTAGAATGGGGTGCGACGGCTATTTCGGTTACCCCATCACTCCGCAGAGTGAAGTCCTCGAACATTTGATGGCAGAAAGACCATATCTTACAACCGGCATGGTTGTTCTTCAAGCCGAAAGCGAGTTGGCATCCATCAATATGGTGTATGCCGGCGCCGCCACGGGCAAGCGTGTAATGACCTCCTCTTCCTCTCCCGGCTTCTCGCTGATGCAGGAGGGGCTTTCCTATATTGCAGGCGCCGAGCTTCCCGCCTTGTGCGTGAATGTCGTGCGCGGCGGTCCCGGACTGGGCACTATCCAGCCTTCACAGTCCGACTATTTCCAGACCACAAAGGGCGGCGGACACGGCGACTACCGGCTGATCACCTTGGCGCCGGCATCCGTGCAAGAGATGTACGACTTTGTAGAGCTGGGCTTCGACTTGGCCTACAAGTACCGCAATCCTGCCTGCATCCTCTCCGACGGCGTCATCGGCCAGGTGATGGAAAAAGTAGAGGTTGACGACTACAAGCCTCGCTGGACCAACGAATACATTGCAGAAAAATGCCCGTGGGCTGCATGGGGCAAGCCTGCAAGCCGCAAGCACAACATCATCACTTCCCTCGAACTCGACGCGCTCAAACAGGAAGGCGTAAACGAGAGAATACAGGCCAAATACAGAGCGTGTGAAGAGAAAGAGGCCCGCTATGAGGCTATCCAGTGCGAAGACGCTGAATACCTGTTCGTGGCATACGGCTCCGCAGCCCGTATCTGCCTGAAGTCGGTAGAACTGGCCCGCGCCGAAGGCATCAAGGTCGGTCTGGTGCGTCCTATCACCCTGTGGCCGTTCCCGACAAAAGCCGTCAAGGAAATCGGAAGCCGTATGAAGAAGATCCTGAGCGTCGAGATGAACGCCGGACAGATGATCGAAGATGTACGCCTTGCCGTTGACTGCAACGTGCCCGTTGAACATTACGGTCGTTACGGCGGTGTCATCCCTACACCTGTCGAAGTATTCGAGGCTTTGAAAAATATGGTCAAATAATTTAATCAATTGAAGATATGACAAGAGAAGATATCATAAAACCTGAAAATTTAGTGTACAAACGCACGCCGGTTCTCACGGATGCCATCATGCACTATTGCCCGGGCTGCGGCCATGGCGTAGTTCACAGAATCATTGCTGAAGTCATCGAGGAGATGGGCATTCAGGACAAGACCATCGGTGTCTCGCCGGTAGGCTGCTCTGTGTTGGCATACAACTATTTCGATGTCGATTTCGTAGAAGCCGCCCACGGACGCGCCCCTGCCGTAGCAACGGCTATCAAACGCCTCTGGCCTGAGAATTTCGTCTTTTCCTATCAAGGCGACGGCGACTTGGCCTCTATCGGATGCGGCGAGGTAATGCATGCTTGCAACCGCGGCGAAAACATCACCATCATCTTCATCAACAACGGCATCTACGGCATGACCGGCGGCCAGATGGCCCCCACCACCCTTGAAGGTATGGAAACCGTTACTTGCCCTTACGGCCGTGACCCCAAAATCATGGGACACACCATGAGAATCACGGAGATGCTGGCCCAACTGCCCGGCACTTACTACGCAACGCGCCAGGCCGTCTATACGCCCGCATTGGCCCGCAAGTGCAAAAAGGCCATCCGCAAGGCTTTCGAGAACCAGAAACTCAACAAGGGCCTCTCTTTCGTGGAGGTCACCTCAAACTGCAACTCCGGCTGGAAAATGACCCCAGTGCAAGCCAACAAGTGGATGGAAGAGAATACGCTGAAATTCTTCCCGCTCGGCGACATGAAGGTGGACGGCAAGTTCGACCCCGCATTCATGGAGCGTGTCAAGACTTTCGATGTGCCTAATGA
>CAVIPZ010000201.1:2229-3193 GCA_963644715.1 bacterium
CCTTGAGAAAAAAATAGTAACGATTAAAATTCACAAAGAAATGACAGAAGAAATAATTATAGCAGGCTTCGGCGGTCAGGGTGTGCTTTCTATGGGAAAGATTCTGGCATACGCCGGCATTATGCAAAACAAGGAGGTTTCCTGGCTTCCTTCTTACGGTCCTGAAATGCGCGGTGGCACGTCTAATGTCACGGTCATTCTGAGCGATGAACGTATCTGCTCTCCGTACCTCAACCAGTTCGATACGGCTATCATCCTCAACCAGCAGTCAATGGACAAATTCGAGTCTGCCGTCAAGCCTGGCGGTCTCCTCATCTATGACCCGAACGGCATCACCAATCACCCGACCCGCAAGGATATCAACATCTATCAGGTCGCCGCTGCCGACAAGGCCAGCGAACTGGGCATCGCCAAATTGTTCAACATGATTGTCCTCGGCGGTTTCCTCGCTGTCAAACCGCTGGTCACCCCCGAAATGCTGCACAAGGGTCTTGAAAAATCCCTTCCCGAACGCCACCACCACCTCATCCCAAAGAACGAAGAGGCTGTGGAAATCGGAAAAGGCCTTCTCAAACCTTACCATACCCTTTAGTCGGTCCCGACTGTTTTACGAGGGGTTTGCCTTTGACAGGCAAACCCCTCGTTTTGTTTCAGTCATCCGCTCTGCCGCAATGAGAAATCGTTGGTGCCAGTCTATTGTTGCTCTTTCCAGTGCGTCTCCATCCGGCATGTCTCTTCGCCATCCCTTTCTGAAAAGGAGGACAAGGCAAACACGCCAACGCCTGTCTCTTTCTTTATCACGGCATAGCGGTCATCCGAACGCGTCTGTTTCAAGTAGTTGAGGGAAATGCGCGTCAGTTCATGGCTCCGGTGAAATTCGTACGGGAAGCAGTCCATTGCCCAAGTCACGTAAGAAGCATTGTTGACATGGTGATTCATATCAATGTCGGAATAAACCACGGGG
>CAVIPZ010000202.1:0-3151 GCA_963644715.1 bacterium
GACTGGTCGGTCACGCCCTCCATTGGCGCGAGATAGACGGGGAACGGGTATTTTTCAAGAAGATCTTTAATGTGCATATCGAAAAAAATGCGCAAAGATATTTTTTTTACTTTTGCACCCCATAAAAAAACAAAGGCAAGAACAATTAATTCTCCAATATTATGAAAAAATGTATCATTTTACTCTCGATTTTTGTGGCCGCATTAACCGCAACGGCACAAGAAGTGAACACATCGATGATTGACTTTGCCAAAACGCAAATTCCAGGCTATCTGGTCAACATCCCGAATGCCACCATCGAACTGGCAGACGGGGCTTTCCGCAACATTATGGAGACCCGCTACGGTCTCAAGGCATCCAAAGAGAGCGGTTTCAGAGCCTATCTGAACCAGAGTTTTCAGCCTTTCGGAACCGAAAACTACGACATCTACTACACGGTGACCGAGTTCGGCAAGAAAAAGAGCAAAACCACGCAGTTAGTGTTGATTGTCTGCACGGGCAACATGAACGCCGTAACGCCGGCAAACAAGCCCGAGACTGACCAGGCGATCAAGACATTTTTGACCGAATTTGCCCCGAAAGTGCAAGCCTACGGGCAACAGCTGAAAGCCGAACAGTTGAAAGAACAAATTGCAAAACTCGAGGCATCCAAGGCTTCGGTCGAGAAAGAACAGGAAAAGACCACCAAACAGATTGAAAAGCTGAATCAGAGCCTTGAAGAGATGGCCAAGAAAAAAGCAGATTACGACAATCAGATTTCCAAGCTCCAATCTGAACTGAAAGAGATAGAGAAAAACTTGCAGTAAGGAAAAAGGAGCGGAAACTGGACAAAAACAGCATAAAAGAGAAAGGGCGCAACCATTGGTTGCGCCCTTTCTCTTTTATGCAGCAAGCAGTTTAGGGCTGCCCGGAAATCTCCTTTTCGGAAAGGATTTTAAGTTCGTCCTTCAGTTTGTGTACATCTTCATAGAGGGCGGCCAGGTTCTTGGCATAAATCATCTCTTTCCATTTCTTCTGAGCATCCACGGCAGGGATGCCGAACAATGTAGTGCCCTCTTCGGTCACATTCTTGTCAATGGCGGAGAGTGCAAGCAGCGTCGTGTTCTTGGCCACATAAAGATCCTTGTTCACGCTCGACTTGGCCCATATCTTGCAATCGTCGTCGATAAAGGTGCAGCCGGCAATGCCGCTTTGAGCGCCCAGCAGGACGCGTTCGCCGATGTGCGTGTCGTGCCCGATTTGCACCAGATTGTCGAACTTTGTGCCTTTTCCGATGTAGGTGACCCCAGACACGCCTTTGTCGATGCAGCAGTTGCAGCCCACTTCAACATCGTCGCCGATGTAGGTGCTGCCGCAAGACTCCAGCTTTGTCCAGTCGTGCCTTTTCTGAAAATAGCAGGCATCGCCTCCGATGGTGCTGTTAGAGTGGATGATAACCCTGTCGCCGATGACCGTATTGGCATAAATGCTGACGTTGGAGTGTATGATGCAGTTCTTTCCGATGCGAACATTCTCTCCGATAAACACCAGCGGTTGGATGACCGTGCCTTCTCCGATGACTGCGGTGGGGTGTATATTTGCATTTTGAGGATGAAATGCCACAAAATGCTTTACCACCGAAAGATAGTCGCGCAACGGGTCGTCACTTAGCAACAGCGTCTTCCCGTCGGGGCAAGCTATGTCGTTTTTGTCTATCAAGACGAACGAGGCCTTGCTTTGCAGCACACGGTTGTAATATTTTTCGTTATCGACAAAAGTAATGTCCCCCTCCTCTACAGAGTGAAGTTCGTTGATGCCGGTGACGTTCCCGTTACAGGAGCCGACAACTTCGACGGGGCAACCGATAATCCGGATTATTTCGTCTAACGAAAGCGGTTTCGGGAATCTCATCGATTATTCTTTAACCCTTTCAGAGTATTTGTTGTTTCTTGTATCAACTTTGATTTTGTCGCCGGTGTTGATGAAAAGCGGCACATACACTTCAGCGCCGGTTTCCACCACGGCGCGTTTCAGAGAGTTGGTGGCGGTGTTGCCTTTGACTCCCGGGTCTGATTCAATCACTTCCAAATCAACAAACGGCGGAAGTTCGCAGGTAAGCGGCGTGTCTGTGTCGGTATGGTACATCACCTCAACGGTCTGTCCCTCTTTAAGCAGTCCAGGGTTGTTGATCAGATCCTTTTCGATGGTCAACGGCTCGTATGTCTCAGCGTGCATGAAATTGTAGGTGGTGGCGCCTTCTTTGTATGAAAAGATGTAAGGACGGCGCTCTACACGTGCAAGGTCAATCTTCACACCTGCGGTAAACGTGTATTCCAGAACTCTTCCGTTGCGGAGATTCTTCAGTTTTGTACGTACAAAAGCGGGGCCTTTCCCCGGTTTCACATGCTGGAATTCAACGATTGTCCACAGATCATTGTTATATTCAATACATAATCCGTTTTTAAAATCAGCTGTCGTTGCCATAATTATCTAAAATTTTATGAATAAAAAAACCGGCGGCAAAAGTACATTTTTTTTCAGTCAAAATGCACTTTCCCGTGGCAAGTTAAGTTGATTTTGTAATTAACCAACTTAAAATCAATCTACTATAATCTTCTTTTTGGATATAATTTTTCGTAGGTTGATGAGGGCGTAGCGCATACGCCCCAGAGCGGTATTGATGCTGACGCCGGTGATTTCAGAGATTTCCTTGAAACTGTATTCTTGGTAGATGCGCATTACCAGCACCTCTTTCTGTTCGGCGGGCAGATAATCGATGATGCGGCGCAAGTCGCTGTAAATCTGTTCCTTTATAATTTTCTGTTCGACAGAATCCTCTTGGGTGCTGAGAACGTCAAAGATGTCGAATTCGGAGCCGTTCTCGAAAACGGGCATCCGCTGCATCCGTCTGTAATAGTCGATTTTAAGGTTGTTGGCAATGCGCATGATCCATTGGAAAAATTTCCCCTCCTCATGGTAATTGCCCGAACGGATGGTGTTGATGACCTTGATGAATGTGTCTTGGAAGATGTCCTCTGCCAATTCTTTGTTCTTTACCGAAATCAGGATATACGAAAACAGCCGCTTCTCGTAACGCGTCACCAGCGTTTTCAATGCCGACTCGTCGCCAGCCTGATAACGTGCTATCAATTCATTGTCTGTCAACTTCATG
>CAVIPZ010000203.1:0-3122 GCA_963644715.1 bacterium
CGCTATACCAGTACACGGATTCTGGCAAGTGTGTATTCCTCGATTTCTTTGCAACGTGGTGCTCACCATGTTGGAACTATCATTCCTCTGGCGCGTTTGAGGGCCTTTACACCCAATATGGTCCCAGCGGCACCAACGAAATGATGGTGTTCGGCATTGAGGGCTCATACGGTAACTATGCAAGTTTGAGCGGCACAGGCGCTGATGCTGGTGGCAACAGCACCAAAGGAAACTGGCTCCAGGGGGTTGAGTATCCCATTCTTCCTACCCGAATGAGCCCTAACACCAGCGCTGCAGTCACGGGATTCAGCATCTCCTATTTCCCGACCGTCTATATGGTTTGCCCCAACCGTATCGTCTATGAAGTGGGTCAGAAGACTACGGCTAACCTTTATGCAGCCAAGTCCCAGTGCCCTCAGTACGATATGACGTTAGCCAACAATGCGCTTCTGATTGAAGTGGATGGCTTTGCCTCGATGTATTACGGAAGCGCATCTGAAGCCCCTGTCGTAACTTTGCAGAATGTGGGCGACAATGCCCTCACCTCCGCAGATTTCACGATTACGTTTGACGGCCAGACCACCCAGTACTCCTGGACCGGCAACCTCGCAAAATACGCTACCGCTCAGGTCACCCTGCCGCAGGTGAGTTCTTCAGCCAATGGCGAACACTCTTACAGCGTAGCACTGGTTAATGTGAACGGACAGGCTGATGCCGACACGGTATGGGGTTCTTCCGCTACGGTTTTCCAGATTCAGAATGTTGGCACTACAGCAGACATTGACGAGGATTTTTCTGACGGCCTCCCTAACAATTGGTATGATGAGGATGGGAACATAGACGAGTACAACGATGCCTTATATTTCTATGGTTATGGTTATGATTCTGGCACAAAAGAGAATTTATATATGCCGCTTATGGATCTCACCCGCTTCCAGCACCCTGTCTTGAAATTCGATGTGGCTTACAGAATGTACAGTTCAAGCGGCGGAAAAGAGAGACTGAAAGTTCAAGGTTCTACCAATTTAGGATCCTCTTTTACAAACCTCTACAACAAATATGGTGCAGAACTTGCCACTGTTGATGGTTACACCAACCAAGCATTCATTCCTGAGGATGACGAATGGCGTACAGAGACGGTTGACCTGATGCCGCTGGCCACTGGCGGTGATGTCTCCACCCTGAACAGCGTCCTTTTGAGATTTGTTTTCACCAGCGGATACGGCAACGTGGTATGGCTCGACAATGTGCGCGTGGTTGAAGGCGTAGGCATTGAAGATGTAGCGTTGGAATCTCTCGAAATCTACCCCAATCCTACTACCGGCGTGCTGAACATCAACAGCAGTGAAGAGATTGACCAGATTCAGATTCTCAACCTGCAAGGCCAGCTGATCCGCGCCGAGAACGGAAATGTCAAAACGATCTCTATGACAGACCTTTCCAGCGGCATCTATATGCTGAAAGTTATCGCCAAGAGCGGCGCTTCTTCTATGCAGAAGATTGTGAAAGAGTAATGACGATGAAATTTTCTGCAATGCCTGCTTAAACCTTTTGGTACAACAGACATCTGCAAAGTGTTTTTATTATTAATCACCAAACTAAAAAAATTACAATGAAAAGATTATTTGTATTGTTCAGCCTCTGCGCTGTTTTGGCCGCTGGCTCCTCTGTACAGGCACAATGCTCTAAAGATGCAAACAAATGCCAAAAGGAAAGCAAGGAGTGTGGAAAAAAATGCCACCCCAGCCTGATGACCCCTGCCACCGTGGATCTTCTCAAGGAAGCTTACCTGAAAGAGAACCTTAAACTTAACGACAATCAGAAAGACTCCTTTTGGAAATCATACAATAAATACGGCGAGGCTCAAAAGCAGGCAGCCGAGGACAAGAAGCAGGCTATGCTGAAAGCCGGATTCTCCGGAGCATGCTGCAAAATGGACACGGTAAAGCCTACCGACGAGAAAATCGTGGCTTGCCACAACATCAAACTGGAATACCAGCAGGCGCTGCTCAAGGCAGAACAGACGTTCTTCAACGAGATTTCAAAGAACCTCTCCAAAGAACAGATTGCTCAATACATCCGTCTTGAAAAAGGCTTTGAAATGGAAATGGACGGCCTGATGAAGAAAGACTGCTGCAAGAAAGGCGAAAACGGACACGCTCCTGAACACGAGATGCACGGCGGCTGCCACGGCAGATAGTCTTTTAAACCTTAATTCTAAAAAAGGCTGTAAGGAATCATCTCCTTACGGTCTTTTTTTGTAAGGACGAATATGGCAAGACTATATAGGTATGGTCTGTTTCAAAAAACAAACCTGCCATTTTTAGTGGGTTTATGCTTCAGTTTTATATTTAAAAGGTCAGCAATGAAAAAAAATGTATATTTGCAGCCTGAAATAAACTATAACAAAAAATATATTATGAAAAGAAATTCTTCAGCGGTCAGTTTAGTCGGGATTTTCATCCTTATGTGCTGCGTTACAGCAAGTTACGCACAATGCAACGGTTCTGGAAGCAGCCATCTTTACGTTAAGGGGAAACAGAACAACGCCTGCAAGTCGGGCTTTGCGCTGGTGATAGCAGACTCAAACGGTCAGCATACAACCCCTACGGCAGCCTTGACGCTTCCTACATTCAAGGGCGGAAACAAGGAGATGTGCCGTTATATCAACAAGGAAAAAGTTTATCCCGTAAACCTCAAAAACCAACGCATCTCCGGCACTGCTACGGTGCAGGCAGTCGTGAAGGCAGACAGCACCCTTTCTGATATCCAGGTGGTGAAGAGTTCCGGCTACCAAGAGTTTGACGACGAAGCCGTTCGCATTGTGAAGTCTTTCCCGAAGATGAGACCCGCAACGCAAAGCTGCGAAAACCAAGACATGACCGTGCAGTTCCCGGTAAACTTCAATATTGAGGAAGAAGATGCACGCGATCAGAAAAAGGCTGATATGGCCGAAACAAAAGCGCTGCAAGACGAGATTGACAAGGTTTGTCCCGTTACGCTCTATTTTGACAACGACCAGCCAGACCCGGGCACGGTGAAAGAAACAACCGCAAAAGACTATATGGCTCTCTATGACAACTATAAGGGCAAGAAAGATGTATATACGCAAAAGTCTGGCA
>CAVIPZ010000204.1:0-3098 GCA_963644715.1 bacterium
TTATAATATTGTATTGTAATGATTTTTCGTTAGTTGTGTGAGTTCAATGAGTTCGGTGAGGCTCTGCAAAGCAGGTCCCGTCTCCGGTTTCGCTCTGACGCATTAGTCGAGTTGCATCGGCTTGAGATCCGGCGAAACGGTGAAGTCTGCTTCGGTGGCTTTCCTTACATCCTCAACGGTGAACTCGGGGTGCACTTCGGTAAGCACCAGCCCATCGGGGGTCACTACCATCACACACATTTCTGTGACAATCATATTGACCTGTCCCTTTGCTGTCAGCGGAAGCGTACACTTGTGAAGTATCTTAGGATTTCCTTTCTGGGTATGTTCCATAGCCACGATGACCGTCTTTGCTCCGACCAGCAGGTCCATAGCGCCGCCCATGCCCGGGGTGAGTTTTCCGGGAATCATCCAGTTGGCGATGTCCCCTTTCTCGTCAACCTGCATAGCGCCCAGGACGGTAGCGTTCACATGACCGCCGCGGATGAGGGCGAAAGACTCGGCAGAGCTGAAAGAGGCTGCGCCGGGCTGTGCCGTGATGTAGCCGCCGCCGGAGTTGATGAGGTTTTCGTCTTCCTGACCGGCTTCAGGAGTCGAGCCCATGCCGATCATGCCGTTTTCTGTCTGGAGAATCACATGTACGTCTTTAGGCAAATAATTAGGCACCATTGTCGGAAGACCTATTCCCAAATTAACAATATCGCCGTCTTTGAGTTCTTTGGCAACCCTTTTGGCGATGATTTCACGCATTTGAGCTTTTTCCATAATCAAGTATTTTTTATGTTATTTAATCATTTGCACCCTTCATCCCGGCTCCGGAATAAAGGCGGGCAAAGATATAAAAATAAATTATGCTTGTTGCGCATACGGGACAATTAAAAAAAATGTTCCGTAAATTTTGCTACTTTTGCAGCCTGATTAAAAAAAACTGTTCCGCCGTTGGCGGCATTACGCAAGATACTTTGTAAAAAACACGCTTTTATGTCTCTGATAAAATCGATTTCAGGAATCCGGGGGACCATCGGCGGGAAGCCGGGGCAGAACCTTACCCCTGCCGACATTGTAGAACTTACCGCTGCCTTTGCGGCTGTTGTCAAAAAATCTGCGCCCCAAAAGCCGCTCACGTTCGTGGTGGGCCGCGACGCGCGTGTCTCCGGCGATATGGTGAGCCGGCTGGTGTGCGGCACTCTTCAGGGCATGGGCGTCAACGTCATCGACACAGGGCTCTCTACGACCCCTACCACCGAGATGGCCGTGACGCACCATCACGCCGACGGCGGCATCATCATTACCGCCTCCCACAACCCGATGCAGTGGAATGCACTGAAACTGCTTAACGCTAAAGGCGAGTTCATCTCCGACGAAGAGGGACACCGACTTCAGGAAATCGCCGCCCGGCAAGACTTCACTTACGCCGAAGCGAACTGTTTAGGACAATACATATCCGACAGCCATGCCATAGACGAACACATCGATGCAGTGCTTGCGCTGCCGCTTGTTGATGCAGAAGCCGTGGCCCGTGCCGGTTTTTCCGTCATCCTCGACACGGTGAACTCCACAGGCGCGCTGGCTCTGCCGCCTCTGCTCGAACGGCTGGGAGTGAAGAATGTAACGGTGCTCAACGGCAACCCTACCGGCATCTTTGCACACAATCCCGAACCCCTCCCCGAGAACCTGCAAGGCATCTCCGAGGCTATGGCCACCGGCACTTTCGACGTGGGCTTTGTCGTGGATCCTGACGTGGACCGGCTTGCTATCGTGAAGCCCGGCGGAGAGATGTTCGGCGAGGAATATACGCTGGTGGCAGTGGCTGACTATATCCTGCAGCACACCCCCGGCAATACCGTTTCCAACCTCTCTTCTACCAGAGCCTTGCGTGATGTCACCGCTCGCTACGGCGGCTCTTACCGTGCCTCGGCGGTAGGTGAAGTGAATGTGGTGGAGATGATGAAGGCCACCGGAGCCGTCATCGGCGGCGAGGGGAACGGCGGGGTCATCTATCCCGAACTGCATTACGGCAGAGACGCCTTGGTCGGCATCGCCCTGTTTCTTACCTATATGGCCGTGTCGGGCAAAAGCTGCAGCCAGATCCGCTCCCTCTACCCCGACTACCGCATTTCCAAGAACAAACTGCAGTTGCCAGGCAACGTCAATGCCGCCGCCATCCTTGACAGCATTTCAGAGCAGTATGCCCAGTTCAGCCCCAACCGCACCGACGGCGTCAAAATCGACTTTGAAGACGGCTGGGTGCATATCCGCACGTCTAACACCGAGCCTGTGCTGCGCATCTATGCCGAGGCCGAAACCGAGCGCGAGGCTGACCGAATGGCCGAAGAAGTTATGGGGCATATCCGCAAAATGATGTAGCCGCTTGACTATGATGAGAAAAATCTGTGGCCTCTTCTTTATCTGTCTGCTTTTGGCATCCGCAACGCTCAGCGCACAGAACCTGTGCCGGCATAAGGCTGACGTGCCGATGACCGAAAAATACAGCATCACGGTATTCACGGAAACGCCAGACGGCGAGATGCTTTACCTGCGTGGCTTTTGCGGACATGAGAGCCGGCTGATGGACAGTGCAATTGTGAAGCATGGCAAGGCGGTGTTCAAAAGCAAAAAGCAAAAACTGCCCTGCGGCGACTATCTGCTTGAGTTGCACGATACCCTGCACCCCTACCCCGATGTCATCGCCGAGGTCATCCTCAACAAAGACACCAAGATCACTCTCAACCACACGCATCATGTCGATTCTGTCACCGGATTTCTTGTCAATGATATTGATATTCAGGACTCTGAAGAGAATGAACTGCTCTATTCCTTTAGGAACTTTCTAATGAAAGTATATACGCCTGACATCCGTAAAGTTTGCCGCGAATACCGCGACATTGCCCCTAACAGTTTTGTGGTCAAGTACATCACGGCAGCATACGCCACCCTGCAGACGAAAGGCGACGCAATGCTGCGCCAGGCCATCGAAGACATGGACTTCAGCGAGCCGCGTCTGCTCCATTCTCCCCTGCCCGTTTACTCGCTCATCCGTAGCCGGATAGCCTCCATGTACGAAGCAGAGCAGATCGCAGCATTTATGGACTCTATAC
>CAVIPZ010000205.1:0-3052 GCA_963644715.1 bacterium
GCTTCAAAAGCAGTCGCCTCTTTTTCCAGCTTGTTGAAGGCAAGTGCAGCAATGCCGATGATGGCGACCAGAACGGCGGGGACGATAGCGAAGTCGATGCGAATCATCGTCAGCGCGCTGGCAGGCTGCTCGACAACGCCCTCGGCAGAGATATAACCCGCAATGCTCAGCAAGAAACCGGTGATCCATGCGCCCAGCGCGCCGCCGAATTTAGCGGAGAAGTTGGCAAGAATACCGGAGGAGCCGTCCATACGGGGCATACCCAGCATCTCGTTGTAGGTGCAGATGTTCATAATGAACAGAACGCTGTAATACGCAACCGGCATCGTCGAGAAGTTGCCAATCAGGTAGCCGACCAGAACGCCGGGCAGCCAGCTGCCGGAGAGGAACGCAATCACATAGCCGATGACGCCCACCACGGACAGGCAGGTAATCATCTTGCCCATAGAGCCGAGTTTCTTCATCAGTGCGGGGAACAGCATCATCAGGGGAACCATGAAAACGGAAACCATACTCAGCGTGCTCATCATGCCGACATTGCCGACGATCCACTTGAAGTAGTACGCATTGATGGCCAGATTGGTGATTATGTTATAGCACAGCATGATAAGGGCGTAGACCCAGACATACTTGTTGCGGCGGAACAGGGTAAAGATTTCTTTAAGACGAATAGGCTCCTGCTTGCTCTCGGCGTCGACGTTGGGGTCCTCTTTGCAGAAGATGAAACGGCCCATGCCCAGAACCAGCGCCACGACCATAGCAACAAAGATAAGGCGTGTCCAGCCGCCCGCACTGGTTGCCATCTTGCCCATCAGAACCGGGAACACAATGCTGAAAACCATAGAGCCGGCCATCGAGATGGTCGCGCCGTAGCTGGAAACCTTTTTCAGCACGACGGGGTTATTGGAGAATGCGCGGATGGTGTAGGGAACGCCCGCAGCGTAGCGCAGTGTGGCAAAGATGCTGAACGTCAGCGTGTACATGCAGAAAATCCAGACGCACTTGACGGTCTCGCTCCATTCCGGCTTGCCCGCAAACAGCAGCACCGTACAGACGGCCATACCGATGATACTCAGCTCATAGGGGCGGGCCTTGCCCAGCTTGGTGTGGGTGTTGTCCACAATAACACCTGCGAATATATCGGTCACAGCGTCCACCGCCTTGCTGAGCAGCAGGATGGTGCCGATTTTGAGCAGGTTGACGCCGAGGGTATCGGACGCGTAAATGGACAGATAGTTCAGCATGATGACGTTGATCCATGCCGCGGAAATGTCCGAGCTCTTGAATGCCAGCAGCTTTGGCACGCTGAGCTTATTGGGGTCTTGTACTTTATTCTTTGTCATGATGATTCTCCTTCACTTTGTTTTTTATTTTACCGAGCGGCTTTGCAGCAAGTGGAATGCAAAACCACCGATTTCCTGTTGTAAGTAGGCGCTCAATACGCGGCCGTCGGGCAGGCGCTGAATGCTCTTTTCCTCGACTGCGAAGCCCTTTGCCTCAAGGTCCTGTATGGCCGCCGCCACATCGGGCGTTTCCATCGCGATATGTCCGAGCGTGCCGGGGCCTTCGGACTTCAAAATTTCAAACGGCCCGCCCACGATGACGGAGCTGCCGACGTCGTAGGACGGCAGGCCGAATGCCTTGCCCAGAAGCTCCACCGTTTTCAGCGCTTGTTCGGCGTTTTCGCTGTTGATGCCGACATGGGCGAATTTGTAGGTTATCTCTGCCATAGCGCACCTCACCAAATCTGCATGGCCTTGCCCGCCAGCCTCAGCACAGCCTCGGCAAAGAAGTAGTCGTTGTAGGTGAACGCCATATTGGCAAGGCGGTCATCGTGGTACATCGTCCAGCCACCGCCCACAAGGCCGTCGGTCTCGGGGCTCCAGTCGCAGAACTTTGCGTCGATTGCCAGCAGGATGCGCAGCGCCGCGTCGGTGTAGAAGCTCTTTTCAAGCTCCGGCACGTGCTCGGCAAGCTCCAGCAGCCCCGCCGCGATGATGCAGCCCGCGCCGCTGTCGTACTTGACAGGCTCGGCGGGCGCGCGGAAATCGACGAGCGGCAGCCAATCGTTGACGGCCAGCGCCGCGATGCAGTAGTGCGCACTGCGCTTGGCGGCATCCAAGAATGCAGTGTCCTGCGTGTGGCGGTAGCTCAGGGCGAAGCCGTAGAGCGCCCAGCCCTGCCCGCGGCTCCATGAGGAGCCGTCCGCGTAGCCCTGCCCGCCGTGGCCGTGCAGGAACGCGCCCGTGGCGGGGTCAAACTCGGCCACATGGTGGCAACTGCCGTCGGGGCGCAGAATCGTGTTGAGTGCCGTGTGGGCGTGGCGGGCGGCAATGTCCGCAAAGCGCGGGTCGCCCGTTTCCTCGCTGGCCCAGTAGAGCAGCGGCAGATTCAGCAGGGTGTCGATGATCATACAGCCACGCGGGTCGGCCTTGAGCCAGCCTGCCTCATCCCACGCGCGGATGTAATTGCCTGTGGAGTTGAACCGCCCCGCCAGCAATGCGGTGGCATGCAGCGCACGGCGGCGGGCATCCTTATCCCCGGTCAACTTGTAGTCCGCCCCGGCAGAGGGCAGGAACATAAGACCGACATCGTGGTGCAGGCGGGTAAACTCCTGCAAAGCCGCGTCCATGCGCTGCTCGTCCTTCTGCGCTGTTTCCTTGTACAGTTCGTCCTGCGTGGCGTGGTACATCTGCCACAAAAGCCCCGGCCAGAAGCCGTTTGTCCACCACGAAATGCCGTCCGGCATGACCTTGGCGGCGTCCACATAGCGCCCGTTGACGGGGAAGAACGGAATCGCGTCGCCCGTGCGTTCACACTCGGCGCGGACCTTTTCCGTCAGCTTGTGCAGGGTTTCTTCGACCCATTGGCTATCCTTTGGTGTCATGGTTTGTATCACCTCTTTGTTTAATCTGGTGTCATCATAACAGCTTTTTGCCGTTTTCTTTAGAACGGTTCTGACAATGTTAGAATTTTTTTTGCATAAAAAAAGCGTTCTGTTTACAGAACGCTCGACGTCTGGCGCGGTCGCGTTAGCGACATATACCTATCG
>CAVIPZ010000206.1:0-3047 GCA_963644715.1 bacterium
GCCCACTATAACGTCATCGACGGTGTGGATGTCTATTTTGCCACCTTTGCCAAGAGCATGGCCGGCATCGGCGCGTTCGTGGCTTCCGAGAGAGGCATTGTTGACCACCTCCGTTTCAACATGCGTTCGCAGATTTTCGCGAAATCGCTGCCAATGCCGATGGTCATCGGCGCCATGAAGCGTCTGGAACTCATCAAGACCCGTCCTGAGATCCGTGAGAAACTGTGGACAATAGCACGCTCGCTGCAAGAAGGGCTCCGTTCAGAAGGCTTTGACCTGGGCCGCACTATGTCGCCCGTGACGCCTGTTTACCTCAAAGGCGGCACCAACGAAGCCACCAACCTTGTGGTTGACCTGCGCGAGAACCACGGCATTTTCTGCTCTATCGTGGTTTACCCCGTGGTGCCGAAAGACGTCATTATGCTCCGTGTCATCCCGACCGCTGCCCACACGATGGAGGATGTCAACTATACGATTGAACATTTCAGGCAGATCAAGGGCAAACTTGCCGCTGGCGAGTACAACAAGCCTATCCCTAACATGAACCTCATAAACCGCTAAGGATAAAACATTTACGGCAGCCACCGTGTCGCGGCAACCCTATTGCAACACGTCTGGGCTGTGAGGATGGCTTCCCAGTTGCGCACACACGCCGGGATGCCATCTTTTTTGTGCGGTTGTTTGCGGTTTTCTAAAAGATATGCTATCTTTGCCGCATATTTTTTCCATGCGTTGTCGCAAGAAAAACGTACCATAACAATTTTAGAGTATATGACATTCGCTAACCCGCTGTTTCTGATCGGTCTTGTTGCTGTTCTGGTGCCGGTTGTGATACATCTGTTCAACTTCAGGCGTTACAAAACCGTTTATTTCTCCAATGTGAAGATGCTGGAAGACATCAAGCGGAAAACGCGCCGCGAGCAGACCGTGCAGCAGCTTGTCGTGCTGGCATTGCGCATTTTAGGCATAGCCGCACTGGTGCTGGCATTCGCGCAGCCCGCTATTGCGCCCAAAGAGCAGGCCGGCAAGAAAGGCAACCTCATCACCGTTTTCCTCGACAACTCCTACTCTATGGAGACCGGCACCGAAAACAGCTCGCTGCTTTACGATGCCGTAGATGCCGCCAAGTCTATCGTTGCCTCTTTCGGCTTGACCGACGACTTTGTGCTTACTACCCAAGACTTTTCCGGCGAAGAGACCCACGTGCTCAACCGCGACCAGATGCTGGAGATGCTCGACCGGGTCAAAGTCTCCCCTAAAAGCCACTCATTACGCGACATCATAACGTTTGAACAGAACACATGCAGCCGTTCGGTGAAAGACAACGTCATCCACTATTACATTTCGGATTTCCAGAAAAACGCTTTCGACCTCAACGTTTTGCAAGACAGCAATGCGCGTGCTTTTCTGGTGCCGATGCCGGTGAGCGAGCGCAGCAATGTGGGCGTTGACAGCGTATGGTTTCTGTCGCCGCTGTTCCGGACGGGCAGTCAGGTTACGCTGGTGGCCCGCATACACAATTACGGAAGCAGCGACATTGAGATGTTGCCTGTCAAGCTCTATGTCCAAGACAAGCAGAAAGCCATTGCCGCCGTCGATATCAAAGCCGGCACCACGCTTGACTGCCAGTTGACCTACACCATTGACGGAACCGGCATCCAATGCGGCCGCGTAACCATTGAAGACGCGCCTGTCACTTTCGACAACGAGATGTTTTTCACCTATAGCGTCTCTGAAAACACGCAAGTCGTCACCATATCGGGCAACGGGAGCAACCGTTTCCTGCAAGCTCTCTACGGCAAGGATTCCGTTTTCAACTATCTTGAAATGCCGCTTAAGCAGATCAACTATACGCAACTGAAAAACAGTCAGGTAGTAGTGATGGACGAAGTGCAGACGCTCTCTACGGGGCTGATGGAGGAAATTACGGCGTTTGTAAAGAGCGGCGGCACGTTGGTGGTACTGCCGGCCAAAGAGATGGACAAGTGCTGGCAGCAGCTTTTTGTTTCGCTCGGAACGGGCAACTACGGAACGCTGCATAAGAAAGAACTCAAGTGCGGCTCCATCAATATGGAGAGCCAGTATTTCAAGAATGCGCTCGAAAACAGGCACGACCATCTTGACATGCCGACCACGCTGCAACATTACCCGATACAGGGAGGCGGAAGTCAGGGCAGCGAAACGCTGATGATGCTTGAAGACGGCACGCCGCTGCTGACCGTCTTTCAGGTTGAAAAAGGGAAAGTTATCCTTTCGGCCGTTGCCATGAATGATGACTACGGCAATGTGCATCGACACGCGCTCTTCTTTGTGCCTATGCACAATATCGGCATAATGAGCGTTATGCAGGACAAACTTTACAATGTCATCGGCAAAGACCAGATGCAGACGGTGAAGATTGAAGGCGGTACCGGCGGAAGTGTGCTGTCGCTGAAAGCACGCGGCTCAAAAGAGGAATTCATCCCCGAGCAGCGGGCTGTGGGCAACGAAACGGCGCTCTTCTTTCACGACCAGATCAGCGGCAGCGGCTTCTACGACCTTGTACGCGACGGAGCGGTATGCGGAACGCTCGCGTTCAACTTCGACCGACAGGAGTCAGACCTCGACTTCTACGACGACAAAGCGCTCCGCAAAATGGCAAAATCGGCAGACAGCAAGGTGGAGGTCATCCCATCGGGCACGAAAAACATTGCCAAGAATGTCACCGACACGCTGCACGGCAAGCAGCTATGGCTCTATTTCGTCATCTTTTCTTTGCTCTGTTTCCTGGCCGAAATTGCGCTGCTGCGTTTCTGGGGCAGACCAAAAATCAACAACAACGAAAACCTTAAATCCTAAAAATAATGAACACTGAACTTTTAAAATTGTATCCGCACGATCTGTGGGAGAATTTCGGACACCTTTGTGATGCTCCGCATCCGTCAAAACATGAAGAGCTTGCCATCAAATGGATGAAACAATGGGCTGCCGACCACAAGGTGCAGGTTGAGCAGGACGAGACCGGCAACTTGCTGTTCACGGTTCCTGCCACCCCGGGTATGGAAAAC
>CAVIPZ010000207.1:0-3007 GCA_963644715.1 bacterium
GTTCTTAATTTTCATTTTCTCTCTGTTTCTTTATAGGAAGTACACCTTAATATCTTTTTGACTGTCAAATTGTTGCAAGCAATTTAGCGAACGCTATGTTCGGTAAGATTTCAAGCGTGCAAAAGTAGAGAAAAAAGTGGAACAAATTTATCGTTCTGGGATTTATTTTCAACAGCCGGTACAGGAAAAGCGCCACTATCACGGCCAGCACGGCCACATATCCGTAGAGCACGGTGATGTTGCCGAGGCAGCCGCAGACAAACAGGAACGGGATAAGGAGCAGTCCGGCATTGGTGGCGAAGATGAACTTGTAGAGATTCAGCGCCTGCAGGTCTTTGGAATGGTCGAAGAGGGAAACATAGATCCTGTTGGCCAGCATCTGGAAAAGGTACAGCAGCAGCAGCGCGAGAAACAGGATTCCGAATGTGCCGTACGCCCCGGCAATGTCCAGCAGGTGTGAGCCGCTGTGCTCCAAAATCAGCAATATGCCGTAGGATATGGCTCCAATGTCAAGCCCCAGCAGCACGGGAAAGATGTACTCTTGCAGCACTCTGCTTTCCCGTATCAGAAGCGAGTAGAAACGCTTGGAATAGAGCGAACGGACGAGCACCAGCAGTTTGCGGCGAAACACGGTCATGGCGATGGCCAAGACGAACAGCAGGATGCACAAGATGATGATCCGCGCGTTGTCGGGCTTGGCGGCCAGTTCTGCGCTGTATTCGCGCACGGCCAGAACGTGGCTGTGAAAAAGGGAACTCAAGACGGAGGACTATTTGACCACCAGTTTCTTGGCCGCACCCATTTTTCCGTCCTGTTCGATGCCGTAAAGATAGATGCCGGCCGTGATGCCGGAAAGGTCTATGCTGACGGTGCCTTCGTTGCCGGCAGGGCAGCGGAACACTTCGCGTCCGACCAGGTCTTTGATGACGATGCAGCAATTTCCGTTTTCTGTGGCCGTGTATTTCACCGTGACGCGGTTATGGGCGGGATTCGGATGGACCTGTACTTGAATGCGGGCGGCATCGGCTTGCGCTATGCCCGTGCCCGTATAGTAGGACACGAAGAAAGAGACGGTTTCGCCGTCATCTGTGTTTGAGAAACTGAATTTCTTCAAGGCCTGTCCGTTCGACGGGGTGGAGTAGTTGGCATGGAACACGGTAGAGTCGCTGTGGGTGATGTGGGCGCCGGCGGGCACAAAGAACGGGCGCGATTGCGTGCCGAGGTAGCAGGTGCCTCCGACGCAGAAGGTGTTCTCTTCGTCTGGAATGGAGGTGATGTCGGTGCGCTCTACTTGCAGATAGATGTCATCTTCTTGAGAGATGTTGGCGTATTCGATGTAGAACTCGTCAGTCTCGTCTATTTGGACGTTGCGGTAAATTGTGTCGTTGTTGTTCAGTGCCTGTTCGTTATAATAAAGCTGGATAGACTGGGCCTGAACAGAAACGGCGGCCAGGGCGATAATGAGGGTAAAAAGTTTTTTCATTGCTTTTTTTCTTTCTTATGTGGTTGACTTGATTTGTAAAAACGCCGCAAAAATAAAAAAAAATAAGCGTACCTGCAAGCAGGCACGCTTATTTGAACATCAAGGAACAAGATTATTTTCTTCTTCTTTTGGGTTTGAGGTTGTGTTTTGCAACGAAATCGTCGAGAACGTCCTTCAGGGTCGGAGTTCCGATTTCTTGCAGTTCATAACCGACTTTCACAACCGGCTGTTTGATCTTGATGAAGCGCGGCAGGTCGATAGGCGTTCCGATGACCACTGCGTCGCACGGGGTGTTGGCGATGGTCTTCTCAAGGTCTTTCATCTGCTGCTCGCCGTAGCCCATGGCCGGGAGCAGGGTGCCGATGTTGGGGTATCTTTGGAATGTGGTGGTAAGCTCGCCGACGGTGTAAGGTCTCGGGTCGATGAGTTCAGTTGCGCCGTATTTCTGGGCGGCCACTGTGCCTGCGCCCATCTTCATTTCGCCGTGGGTCAATGTCGGGCCGTCTTCAACGACGAGCACGCGTTTGCCCTTGAGCAGTTCCGGTTTGTCAACGGTCAGCACGGAAGCGGCGTCGATAACCATGGCTTTCGGGTTGATTCTGGCGATGTTGGCGCGAACCGTGTTGATGTTTTCGAGAGATGCGGAGTCGATCTTGTTGATGACGATGACATCAGACATGCGGGCAACCACTTCGCCAGGATAGTATTCTACCTCTGCGCCCGGACGCAACGGGTCAGCGACGCCGATGGTCAGGTCGGGTTTGTAGAACGGGAAGTCGTTGTTGCCGCCGTCCCACAGCACGATGTCGCAGCCGTCAGGATCAACCTCTGCTTCGCGGAGGATGGCTTCATAGTCAACGCCGGCATAGATGACGTTGCGTTTCGTCACTACATGCGGTTCGTACTCTTCCATCTCCTCGATGGTGCAGTTGTGTTTCTTCAGGTCCTCAACGCAAGCGAAACGCTGAACTTTCTGTTTGTTCAGATCCGGGTCGTAAGGCATAGGATGACGGACAGCCACTACTCTGAAGCCCATTTCGACCAGGTATTCGATGATGCGGCGCGAAGTCTGTGACTTGCCGCAGCCGGTACGGGTTGCTCCAACAGCGATGACGGGTTTCTTTGACTCTACCATCGTGTCCTTAGGTCCCATCAGCCAGAAGTTTGCGCCGGCGGCGTTCACGATTGCGCTGACGCCCATGACGTATTTGTACGGTTTGTCGCTGTATGCGAAAACGCAGTCGTCAACGTCGTATTCCTTGATCAGCTCTGCAAGTCTGGATTCAGGATAAATCTGGATTCCG
This sequence comes from bacterium, assembly GCA_963644715.1. Taxonomy (GTDB): domain Bacteria; phylum Bacteroidota; class Bacteroidia; order Bacteroidales; family WCHB1-69; genus F23-D06. The sequence continues at coordinate 2,788 of CAVIPZ010000207.1, forward strand.
TTCGGATAGAGGTCTTCGCCGGCCAGTTCCTTCGGGTATTTACGGTCGTCGATTCCGGGAATCTGTTCTGCGGTAAAGGCAACCACATTGTAGTTCTTGTTGTGACGGAAAAAGGTGTTGAAATTGTGGAAATCTCTTCCCGCAGCACCAATGATAATTACATTTCTTACTTTTTTCTTCATAAAAACTGTTGTTTAAGTTATTATAATAAGTTATTCTT
>CAVIPZ010000208.1:0-2988 GCA_963644715.1 bacterium
CTGAAGGCGTAGAGTCCAAGGGTGAGTCCTGAAATCAGCAGCAGGTCGTAGGGCGACTTGCGTTTTTCTGTCGGTTGCTCTTCCGGGGCTGGGGCTATTTCAGTTGCTGTTGCCGAGTCCGTTTGGGCTGCAGAGGCATAAGAAGCGGCATTTTTCGCATCTTTTTCAACTGCATTGTCTGTTGCGGGGACTGCTGCGGGCTTTTCAGCCGGCTTTTTCTTGGCTGCGGCTTTTCCCGGTTTTGCTGTGTCCGCGTTTTGGACAGGTTCTGTGGTTGCTGCCGGCTTCGAGAGTCTCCCGTGGTCGCAGAAACCGTCACCGTTCTGGTCTATGAACCGTCCGCACTGTCCGGGGCAGTCAACGACTCCGCAGTCTTGCTGTGCATACGAGTTCAGGCAAAAGGCGAACAGGCAAACTATGGCAGTTAAGATCTTTGTTCTCATATTATTTCGAAGGAATGTTAAGATAACATAAGAGGCAGGTTATATAGCCTGCCTCTTATGTTGGAATTCATTATTCAAAACTGAGCAGTTCTATCTCGAAAATCAGGGTTGCTCCGCCGGGAATGACACCGCCTGCGCCTTGGTCGCCGTATGCGAGGTCAGACGGAATATAGAAGATGAACTTAGAGCCGGTAGGCATCAGCTGCAGGCCCTCGGTCCAGCCGCGGATCACCTGGTTCAGACCGAAAGATATGGGTTCGCCGCCGTTCTTGTCTGTGGAGTCGAACACGGTGCCGTCAATCAGGGTGCCGGTGTATTTCACGGTGACTTTGCTGCTGGCTATAGGTTTCTCGCCGGTGCCGAGCGTGATTATCTTGTACTGCAGCCCCGAAGCGGTGACTTTCACGTCTGCGTTTTTCTTGTTCTCTTCCAAAAATTTCTGTCCTTCGGCTTTTGCCTCAGATGCGGCATTGGCTTGGCGTTGCTGCATGTCTTGTTGGAACTGCATGAAAATTTCCTGCATTTGGGCTTCGGTGAACTTGTTCTGTCCTGCCATTCCGTCACGCACGCCTTGCATGAAAGCGTCGGCGTCGAGATTCACTTTGTCTTGTTTTACTTGCATGCCGAAATTGGCTCCGATGGCATAGCTCACTTTCTGGTCTTTTGTCATTTCTTGTTGAGATTTTACGGACGTGGCAGCGGTTGCCAGCACAAGGCTTAGTCCTAACGTTAGTAATTTTTTCATTATTGTCTGTTCTTATTTTTTCAAGGCTGCAAACATACACAAAAAAAAGATATGCGCCGACATTCCACCGCAGAGCTCACGGCACGAAAGTGATTTTAGACTTGAGAGGCGTTACGCGTGTTGTTCCTGTCTTCTAAATTCTACATTCTAAGTTCTGTTTTGTGCGGTTTTCCCAATTAGTTGTATTTTTGCAGCCATGGTTCATGAGGTTTCCCTGCCGGAGTGCAAAAGCATAGTCATCAGGAAGCAGTTTGTGCATTTTGTGCAGACGGGGCAGTTGTTGCCGCTTGGCCGCAGCGTTCATTGCTCGGATGTGGAGATTGTCAATGAAGCGTTGTCGGTCTTGCAGCATGCCAAGACGCTTGCCCGGCCGGAGGCTGTCATTGATGTTCACGATTGCGGGGCGGCTTACCGTTTTATGATGCCGCTGCTGTCGGCCACGCCCGGACGGTGGCTGCTCACCGGAACCAAAAGGCTGCTGCTCCGTCCTGTTGAGGAACTGCTTGATGTGCTGCGCAGTGTCGGCGCATCTGTCGAAAGAGTTCCGCTGGGCTGGCGCATTGAGGGTCAAAGGCTTGCGGCTGACAGCCTTTCGGTTGACTGCTCCCGTTCGTCGCAGTTTGCTTCGGCGTTGCTGCTGTCGGCACCGCTGCTCAATCTCAAAAAACTGCATATTTCTGCAAATGCCGCATCGTTGCCGTATATAACTATGACACAGGCTTGTCTGGCACGCCCTGTGCCCATTCCGGAATTTCCGTATAAGCCAACGCCCGTAGGAAAATCTGGCGACTGGAGCGCGGCCGCCTTTTGGTATGCGGTGGCATTGCTCTATCCTCAAGAGACGTTTCTCTTGAAAAACCTGTCACTCGATTCTGTGCAAGGGGATGCTGTAGCGGCAAAGTGGTTTGCTTTGATGGGGGTGAAAAGTATGGAGAAAGCAACCGGCATACTGGTCAATGCTATCCGAATACAGCCTGAACTTAACCTTGACTTTGACTTGTCTGAAAATCCGGACCTTTTCCCCGTGTTGGCGGCATTGGCCGCTCTTTTGCCGGCCGAGTTCCGCTTCCGGCACACCCGCAACTTGCAGTACAAGGAATCAGACCGCACGGAAAACTTGTGTAAGCAACTGCTCCCTTTTGCGGAGCACATAGCAAAAGAGGACGACTCTTTTTGCATCAAAGGGAAGCCTCGTGCCAACTTTCCGCCGCAGCCGTGGCTGTTTCGCACGTGCCACGACCATCGGCTGGCGATGGCGTTTTTGCTGTTTGGTGCGGACGCAAGGCTCGATGACGTGTCGTGTCTCCGGAAATCGTACCCCTCATTGACGCAGTCGCTTCACGCTTTCCGCAATGCGGTCAAGGGCCTCGTTGACGACAGATAGCGGCGTTCCGATATTCATTCGCATAAATCCCTCGCCCTCGGGACCGTAGTCGACGCCGTTGTTCAGTCCGACTTTGGCATCGTAAACCAGCAAATCGACAAGCTCTTTCTGGTTCAAATGCAGGTTTCTGAAATCGAGCCAAAGCAGGAACGAGGCTTCCGGTTTCATCATCTTGATTTCCGGGATGCTCCGTTCAAGGTACTGCTCGGCAAAGTCGATGTTGTGCTGCAGGTAATCCAGCAGTTGCCGCAGCCACTCCTCGCCGTGAGTGAACGCGGCATCGGCGGCAATGTAGGCGAACAAGGAACCGAGCGACAATTCGTTTGCGTCAAGAAAACCGAAAAACTGCTTCCTGATTTCAGGGTTGGGCACATAGCACAGCGATGAAGCAAGCCCTGCCATGTTGAATGTTTTGC
>CAVIPZ010000209.1:0-2987 GCA_963644715.1 bacterium
TTCAAGGACGGTCAGGTGAGGACTACGGGGACAGACATTGACAAAATCTTGCCTCCAATGTCGAGATTTGGCGGCGGCAACCGGCAGGAGAAGAAAAAGAGCGTCATAGAGAAACTTCAGACCTTCTTCGAGCGATATTTTGGGCTATAAACGGGTCGTCTGCAAATATCCGTGTTTGTTTCATGCCGCCTGCGGCAGCCAGTTTTCGCCCTCCGCTTATTTTTCGTATTTTTGCCGCCACTATTTTTAATTTTCAGACAGAATATGAAAGACATAGCCCGTTACACGATTACTTCAGCATTACCCTACGCCAATGGTCCCGTTCACATCGGACACCTCGCCGGTGTCTATATCCCCGCCGACATCTACGCCCGCTACCTCCGCAACAACGGCAAGCAGGTACTTTTCATCGGCGGCTCCGACGAGCACGGCGTGCCCATCACCATCAAGGCCCGCAAGGAGGGCGTGTCGCCGCAAGACATCGTTGACCGCTACCACAATATCATCAAGAAGTCCTTTGAGGACCTGGGCATCTCGTTCGACATCTACTCCCGCACCTCCAGCCCTGTACACCATGCCACCGCATCCGACTTTTTCAAAAAGCTGTACGAGAGCGGCAAACTGGTGGAGAAAGTCTCGCAACAATATTACGACGAGGAGGCGCAGCAGTTTCTGGCTGACCGCTACATTACAGGCACCTGCCCGCACTGCAAGAACGAGCATGCCTACGGCGACCAGTGCGAAGCCTGCGGCACGTCGCTCAACGCCACCGACCTCATCAACCCTAAGTCGGCCTTGAGCGGGAGCACCCCCGTGCTGAAAGAGACGCGGCACTGGTACTTGCCCCTCGACCAGTACGACCCGTGGCTGCGCGAGTGGATCCTAAAGGGGCACAAAGACGACTGGCGTCCCACCGTTTACGGGCAGTGCAAGTCGTGGATTGACCAAGGATTGCAGCCGCGCGCCGTAACCCGCGACCTCAGTTGGGGCGTTAAAGTGCCGCTGCCCGAGGCCGATGGCAAGGTGCTCTACGTATGGTTTGACGCTCCTATCGGCTACATCTCTGCCACCAAGGAGTGGGCTGCCGCGCACAACGGCAACTGGGAGGAGTGGTGGAAAGACCAGAACACCAAACTGGTACACTTCATCGGCAAAGACAACATCGTGTTCCACTGCATCATCTTTCCCTGCATGCTTAAGGCAGACGGCTCGTACATACTGCCCGACAATGTGCCGGCCAACGAATTCCTCAACCTCGAGGGCGACAAAATCTCCACCTCGCGCAACTGGGCAGTGTGGGCTCACGAGTATGTGGAAGACTTTCCGGGCAAGCAAGACGTGCTGCGTTACACCTTGACCGCCATCGCGCCCGAGACCAAAGACGCAGACTTCACCTGGGCCGACTTCCAGGCGCGCAACAACAACGAACTGCTTGCCATCTTCGGCAACTTTGTGAACCGAACAGTGGTGCTGACCCACAAATACTACGGCGGCATTGTGCCCGAAAAAGGCACCTATTCGGCCTACGAGAACGAGATTGTAGAGAAAATCAGCCAATTCCCGCAACTCATCGGCAACTCCATCGAGCATTACAAGTTCCGCGAGGCCCAGCAGGAACTGATGAACCTGGCCCGCATCGGCAACAAGTACCTCACCGACATGGAGCCGTGGAAGAAGCAGAAAGAGAACCCCGAGCAGGTGAAGACCATCCTGCACCTCTCTTTGCAGATCTGCGCCGCGCTGTCGGTGCTTTGCGAGCCTTTTTTGCCATTTACGGCCCAAAAACTGCAGCACATCCTGAACCTCGACACCAAACGCTGGCAAGACGGCGGGCGTGCTGACCTGCTCGCTGCGGGCAGCCAACTGAACCCCGCCGAGTACCTCTTCGAGAAGATTGACGACGAAACCGTTGCCCGCCAAATCAAGAAATTGGAGGACACCAAGAAAGCCAACCTCATCGCCTCCGCAGAGGCCGCACCCGCCAAGGAGACCGTCACCTTTGAGGAGTTCCAAAAGATGGACCTCCGTGTGGTCACCGTGCTGGCCGCCGAAAAGGTAGCCAAGACCAAAAAACTGCTCAAGTTGAAAGTGAACACGGGCATCGACGTGCGCGAGATTGTCTCAGGCATTGCCGAGTATTACGAGCCCGAGTCGCTGGTTGGCAAGCAGGTGCTGATGCTGGTGAACCTCGCGCCCAAGAACATCAAAGGGGTGGAGTCGCGCGGCATGATACTGATGGCCGAGAATGCCGACGGCGCGCTGTCGCTCATAACACCCCAGAAAGCCGTCAAAGAGGGCAGCACCGTAAAATAGTCGCCACAAACACACAACCAAAATGAAAGCAAAACCATTCATCAAGTGGGTTGGCGGAAAAGGCCAACTCATAAAGCATCTTGAAGCGTTGTTTAATCTGGATGCAAGGCAAGCAATGTATTTGGACATCATATCACATTGGAATAAAAAAACTGAACCCGATTGAGAATACTGCATTATTCACCATGTCAACAACTGAAATGAAATATAATTTGGAACCCTAAATTTATGGCAAAATTAATCGTGAAAGATAAAACCATCAAGACCATCAATAAGGATGGGGTTGATTATATCTGCATAACCGACATTGCCAAGCAAAAGAATAATGGGGATCCTAATGGCATCATAGGGAATTGGTTAAGAAACCGCAATACAATCGAATTTCTTGGGATATGGGAAAGTCTGTATAATCCAAATTTTAATCCCATCGAATTCGAGGGGTTTAGAAAAGAAGCGGGACTTAATGCTTTCACGATGTCACCCACCAAATGGGTAGAATCCACCAATGCTATCGGAATAAAGGCAATGTCTGGACGATATGGAGGAACGTACGCCATATCGTGAAACAACCAAAATATGGAACTGAAATTCAATACGTCTTTGGCAGAAGGCTATAAAAGTGCAAGTCAAATAGCTCGTGTACTTACGGAAGATTGGCTTGCACGCAATATGTA
>CAVIPZ010000210.1:0-2985 GCA_963644715.1 bacterium
CAGATACAGTACGACAAAGACCGGAACATTGCCATAGACAAAAACCTCAACCCAAGAGACTTCCAATAAAAAAGGGCAGGCTTTTATGCCTGCCCTTTAGTTTTGATTTGGAAATGCTGTCAAAAAAACGGCTAATCCAAGGCATTATAGATTTCAGTCGAAGCTAAATCACCGTCTTGATCGACATAGAATTTGGTTTGTTGCAGCACAACCGTGTCTTGTCCGGTTATACGGCTCAAGGTATAGATGAAATAGTCGTTGGCTTGGAAATACTCCTCCATTTCGCCACTGTGAAGAACAATTGCAGCCATCGACTCAGTATACTTGATGCTTGCCTTAGAGTCGGCAATTTCGCGTTCCAGTCCCTTGAACGACCAGTCGCCGTTCCACATCAGGTTGATAGTCTTAAGCACCGCCTTGACGCTGACGGCATTGTCCACATTCTCGAAATGGTATTCCGAAACGGAAGCGTTATAGACTTCCATAACCCTATTGCATCCTGACAGGAGGAGTGTGCAGCAGGTCACAGACAGTAAAATCAACTTTTTCATTGCCATAGAGCGTTACTTTTTGATTACGCCAAGTTCGGTGCCGATCTTCGTGAAAGCGGCGATGCACTTGTCGAGGTGCTCACGCTCGTGGGCAGCAGAAATCTGCACGCGGATACGGGCCTGGTCTTTCGGAACGACGGGGTAATAGAAACCGGTGACATAGATGCCTTCTTCCTGCAGTTTGGCGGCCATGATCTGCGAGAGTTTTGCATCGTAAAGCATAACAGCGCAGATTGCAGACTCTGTCGGTTTGATATCGAATCCGGCCTCTTTCATCTTGCCCACGAAATATTCGGTATTGCTGTGCAGTTTGTCCTGCAGTTCATTCGTTGCTGACATAATTTCGAGCATTTTGCAGCCTGCAGCAGCCACCATCGGCGGGATGGAGTTGGAGAACAGGTACGGACGGGAGCGTTGGCGGAGCATATCGATGATTTCCTTCTTGCCCGTGGTGAAGCCGCCCACTGCGCCGCCGAAAGCCTTTCCGAGCGTGCCGGTCAGGATTTCGATCTGGCCGCGGAGGTTATAGCGTTCTGTCACGCCACGGCCGGTATTGCCGACAACGCCGGCAGAGTGAGACTCGTCAACCATGACCATAGCGTTGTATTTCTGTGCCAGTTCGTAAATCTTGTCGAGCGGGCAGACGTTGCCGTCCATAGAGAACACGCCATCGGTGACGATAATGCGGAAACGCTGTGCCTGTGCAGCCTTGAGTTGCTCCTCGAGGTCAGCCATGTCAGCGTTTTTGTAACGGTAACGGACAGCCTTGCAGAGGCGCACGCCATCGATGATGGAAGCGTGGTTCAGCGCATCGGAGATGATGGCATCCTGATCCGTAAAGAGAGGCTCGAAAACGCCGCCGTTGGCGTCAAAGCAAGCGGCATAGAGGATTGTGTCCTCCGTGCCGAAAAATTCGGCGATTCTCTTTTCAAGTTCCTTGTGCAGGTCAGAGCAGCCGCAGATAAAGCGGACAGAGGCCATGCCGTAGCCGTGGGTATCCATAGCTTCCTTGGCGGCCGCGATAAGTTGAGGGTTGTTGGCCAGTCCGAGATAGTTGTTGGCGCAGAAATTCAGGACCTTGCTGCCGTCTTGCAGCGTAATCTCGCCGCTTTGGGGAGAGGCGATGATGCGTTCGTTCTTGTACAGGCCGGCATCCTTTATGTCAGCCAATTCCTTCTGAAGATGTTGTTGGAAATTAGAATACATAGTTCTGATTGTATTTTATGTTAAAAATGTTATGTCAAACGGTCGGCGACGCCAACCGAGCGCAAAAATACAAAAAAGGCAATATGGGCGGGCATTATTTGCGGGCGTTCCTTTTTCTGCCCTCTTTTTTTCTTTTCATCTTCGCCACGGCTTTATTGTAACGCTCCTGGCAGCCTTTGATGTAGGCCTTGGTAAAATTAGGCGTACCATAGCGAGCCATACGACCTTGTATTATATTGGCCTGGTTTTCAAGATATGCTGACGGGCGGGCGGGGTTACGATGAAGCGGCGATGGGTAGCAGGCCGTGATGAGGGCGGCTTGATGGGCTGAAAGCTGTTTGGCGCTGCAATGGAAATAGTGCTGCGCCGCCGCCTCGGCGCCGTAGATGCCCGGTCCCATTTCGATGACGTTGAGATAGACCTCCATAATGCGCTCCTTTGACCAGAACAGTTCTATAAGGAACGTGTAATAGGTTTCGAGCCCTTTGCGCACCCAAGAGCTTTTGGGCCAGCAGAACACGTTCTTGGCAGTTTGCTGCGATATGGTGCTGCCGCCCCTTTTGCGGACGCCGCTCTTGCGTTCGCGTACAACCACATCGAGCGCGATCACGTCGAAACCGTGATGTCCGAGATAATAATTGTCCTCCGAAGCGATGGCAGCCCTTGTCATATTGGGCGAAATGTCCTCTATGGGCTTCCATTCCTTCTCTATAGGGTATCCTTTCTGCACCTTGCGGATAACCATCAACGGAGTTACCGGCGGGTTCACCCAACGGAAAATCACCGTAAAGAACACGCTGAGCAGGAAACAGACCAGCAGGACCATTCCCAAGATTTTCCAGAAAGAATGTTTCTTTCCGCCTTTCCTTTTCGATTTCTTAGCCATGATGTTCAGCAATCATAAAAGAAAAAACTTCTCACAAAGAGACTTTGGAGAAGTTTTTCATATAGATTATCATTAACTATTAACCTCTGCGTTCTTTTATGCGGGCTTTCTTTCCGGTCAGTTTGCGGAAATAGTAGATGCGTGCACGGCGTACAACACCTCTCTTGTTGACGGTAAGGCCTGCAATCATCGGGGTTGTGAACGGGAAAATCCTTTCGACGCCAATGCCGCTGGAGATCTTTCTCACCGTGAAAGTGCGGGTTGCGCCAGAGCCGTTAATTTGAAGGACCACGCCCTGAAATTGCTGGATACGCTCCTTTGAACCCTCGATAATTTTGTAAG
>CAVIPZ010000211.1:0-2981 GCA_963644715.1 bacterium
TTTTTCGTTGAGTTTGGTGTCGATGTCAAGGGTGGCGTGGGGCACTATTCTTAAACGCTCTTTAGGAATGAGTTTGCCCGTAATGCGGTCGATGCCGTAGGTCTTGTTCTCGATGCGAACCAAAGCCGATTCAAGATTGGCGATGTATTTGTTAAGACGGTTTGCCAGACGGCTGTTTTCCTCTTTCGAAAGCACTTGGTTGCCGTCTTCCAGATTTTTGAAAGTGGGTGCCGTATCCATTGTGTCATTGCCGGAACCGGAGTAGGCCTCTTGATAGACTTCCATCGATTTTTTTGCTTCCTCGATCTTTTTCAGGATGAGGATCCTGAATTCTTCCAGGTCTTCGTCCGAGTATCTGTTTGCTATTTGTTCTGCCATAAAAATGGTTTTTGTTGGGTTAATGAAAGGCGCAAAGATATACTTTTTTCCCGGATTATTGTTTTATGAGTTTTAAAACCTGCCGAGGAAGTTTCTTTCCGGATGCCTTGAGGATGTATATGCCTTTGGGAAAGTTGAAAGGATAGTCTAACTTGCAAGGCTGTTCGGTAAGATGCGCAGTGTAGATGCCAAGTTTTTTCCCGTCAACAGAAAACACCTCAAATGTGCAGTCGTCTTCTACAAGGCTTTGAACATGTATGGTCAGTTTGTCGGCCACGGGGTTCACTGCTTTCATAAAGCATAACGTTGTCGGCTCTGTGATTCCGGAAGTCTCGTCTATGGCGAACTCTGTGATTACAGGCAGGTGGTCCGATTGCCGGTAAAGGGCGGTGAGCACCTCTTGCGGCAGTGAGTTGTTTTGTGGCTGGATGAGCGAATTGTTGAAATGCTCGCCGTCTTGCCCTAATGCATAATAGGTTTCGGGCAACACCTGCACGCCATAACTGCCGTAATAAACGTACGGTGAAACCAGAATGAAGTCGAACCGGTCGTCAAGTCCTCCGGTAGAGAAGCAGCCGCTTGACTCAAAAGAGTGGGTTGACTGGGTGTGGATGTCTGCAAACTGGCCGTTGTTGTTCCAATCGCCCGCCCTGTCAATAGGGTCGTACAGACGATAAAGGCTGTTGGTATAGTTTACCATCTCCTGATATGCGGGCTCGGAGTCGCGGTAGATGTTGAAATCGCCGGATACGATGTAGTTGCCCGGCATCCCCGACGAGGAGATGCGTTCCATCAACCGCTGTGTCTGCGTGTGTCGGGCCGTCTGCGCTGATTCGTACTGCCCGGCTTTGAGGTGCATGATCCAGAATGTGATGAAAGTGCTGTCGCCGTTGTACATCCTGCCGTTGATGTGCATCTTGTATCCGTTGATGTCGCGGTATTGGGTCGTGATGTAATAGGAGTCGCACAGGGTGAGTTTCTCGGAATCATAGTATATCATGTTGGCGATAGTCCCGCCGGAATAGTGGGTGAGCGGTCCGCGCCGGTAACGGTCGATGCCGTTGATGTTGATGACGTTGTTGAGGATTCTGTCCGCATAGGTCTCGTTGCTGCCCACCTCGCAAACGCAGAACACGTCAGGGGTGACGTGATGGAAGATGGTGCGCAGGCAGCTGTCTTTCGTGTCGAGGTTGTTGGTGGCAGGTGTGCAGCCCGAGACTCCGGAGTTGTTGGTGTAGTACATCAGGTTGTACTGCATCATCTTAAGGTTGCTCTGAGCCGATGCTGACAAGCAAATCAGGAAAGTCAGCAGAAAAGGCAACACTGTCGTGCTGAAGTGCGGCTGTTTGTGAGAAGTTGTCATAGTACAAGACATTAGTTTATTTCCATTGAAAAGTGTTGACAAAATGCAGGGCATCTTCTCGCAGGTATTTGATTACAGGTTCCAGGGAGTCGTTGTTTGGCGTAAAGTTGAAGTACAGCGATCCGCGCAGGAAATGGCGCGAGCTGTCGGTCATCCAAAAGATGAAAGGTGTGGCCACGTCACGCCCCTCGATGTCATAAATTTGCCCCCATAGGCGGGAGTCGGCATCCTTGATGATGGAGTACTCGACGTCTTCGGCTTTCTGATAGTGGAATTTCACCATCTTGTCTTCACGGACGATGAGGGCGCGAAGACTGTCGGCGTTCCGGATCGGGAGATAGGTGAGCTTCAGGGTCGCGTTCAAGGTGGGGTATTCCAAGTCAATCCAGCAGAAGCCCTCCTTTTTCGGAATGATGGCTATGTCAGTTTCAGCAGAACGTTCAAAACGGAACGGCAGTGCCGTGTCTGTATGCACATAGCGGTGCTCTGGCAAGTCGATGCGGAAATAGGCCACAGGTTTCGGGGTCTCGTTGCCTGTCTTGCTGCCGCACGCCCATAGCATGACGGCCAGGCAGAACAGCAGACAGCACAGAAGGGCGGGTCTTTGAAATCGAAGCATCGGCTAAAGTAGAGATTCGGCTATAGGTAACTTTTAAGGTTCTTGTTCTTGCTGTTTTGGCGCAGACGTTTCAAGGCACGCTCTTTGATTTGTCTGACCCTCTCTCTCGACAGTTCCATACGGTCGCCGATTTCGTCAAGGGTATGTTCGTGTGAGGTGTCAATGCCGTAGAAAAGCTTCAGCACCTCCTGCTCTTTTTCGGGCAAGGTCTTCAGAAGGTCATGGATTTCGGAAGAAAGTGACTCTTTTATTAGGATATTGTCCGTGTCTTCGTCGTTGTCGTGAACGAAAATGTCCACAAAGCGCGTTTCCTCGTTCGGAGAGATGGGCGAGTCGATGGACTGCGGATGGTTGTTCATCTTCATGATTTCCGAAACCTTATACACGGGCATGTCAATGGCTTCGGCAATCTCTTCGGTGGTGGGCAGACGTTTGAGGGTTTGCTCCAGACGGGCGGTCTCTTTCTTTATTTTGTTGATGACGCCGACTTGGTTGAGCGGAAGACGGACAATGCGCGACTGGTCTGCGATGGCTTGCAGGATAGACTGGCGGATCCACCAAACCGCGTATGATATGAACTTGAAACCGCGGGTTTCATCGAAGCGCTTGGCGGCTTTTATC
>CAVIPZ010000212.1:0-2980 GCA_963644715.1 bacterium
GGCTTCTGAAACCATCGGGTTGAAACAATACAGCGGCACTGGCGGCCAGGTTGACTATGTGCGCGGCGCTTCTTTGTCAAAAGGCGGCATCTCCATTATGGCTATGCCTTCTACGGCAGGACACGGCAAGATTTCACGCATTGTGCCGATGCTTGACCAAGGCGCGGCCGTCACCACCTCCCGCAACGAGGTTGACTATGTGGTTACGGAATACGGAGTGGCAAAACTCAAAGGCCGCACGCTCCACCAGCGCGCCAAAAGTCTGGTCGAAATCGCCCATCCTGATTTCCGCGAGGAACTTAATGAAGAACTGAAAAAAAGATTTAAAATATGAAAGTGTTTGATTTGAAGACAAGAATCGGAAAGTGCGACACATTTGCCGATTTTGCAAAAGAATACAGTCTCGACGCCAACGACTTGGTGGTCACGCAGTCTTTCCTGTATGAACCCTTTATGAAGAATCTCGGATTGCCGTGCCGTTTTGTGATGCAAGACAAATACGGCAGCGGCGAGCCTTCTGACGAGATGATGAACGCAATCCTCAAAGACGTGAAGGATTTTGCCTGCAAGAGGGTCATTGCCATCGGCGGCGGCACGGTCATCGACATCTCAAAAGTCTTCGCTTTGAAAGGCATTGACAATGTTACCGATGCTTTCGAACGCAAGATTCCGATTGTCAAGGACAAAGCCCTGCTGATTGTACCCACCACTTGCGGCACCGGCAGCGAAGTGACCAACATCTCCATTGCAGAGATCCGCTCCAAGCATACCAAAATGGGACTTGCTGACGATGCCATCATCGCCGATGACGCTGTCCTTATCCCTGAACTGCTGAAGGGGCTTCCGTTCAAGTTCTATGCATTCAGTGCCATCGATGCGTTGATTCATGCCACAGAGTCGTACGTTTCGCCAAAGGCAAGCGCTTATACGCGTCTCTTCTCGCGCGAGGCCATCCACATCATCCTCGATGTGTTCAACGGCATCGTCAAAAACGGCGAAGAGTACCGTATGCAGCGTTTTGACGACATGTTAGTGGCCGCCAACTTTGCAGGAATCGCATTCGGCAATGCCGGCGTAGGCGCTGTGCATGCCATGTCGTATCCGCTCGGGGCCAATTACCATGTTCCCCACGGCGAGGCTAACTACCAGTTTTTTACCGAAGTGTTCCGGTTTTACAACAAACGCAACCCCGATGGCTGCATAAAGGAACTCAATGCGCTGCTGGCCAAGGAACTGCAGTTGCCCGAAGATGCTTCGTATGAGACCATTTACACAAAACTCGCAGAACTGCTCGACCATCTGGTCTCTAAACGCCCGCTCCACGAGTTCGGAATGAAAGAGCCCGAAACGGACAGTTTCGCCCACAGTGTTATTGAAACGCAACAGAGACTGCTGAAGAACAATTATGTTCCGATGTCAGTAGAAGAGATAAAGAACATTTATTCATTGTTATTTTAATTTTTTATGGAAGTTTTCGAGGAAATCCAGAAAATGGTTGAAAAAGCCAGAGCGGCGCAGGCTTTGTATGCATCGCATTTCGATCAGGAAGATGTTGACACTACCGTCAAACTATTAACACACTCAATTTACAACAATGCTGAATCACTCGCCCGTGCTGCTATAGACGAAACCAAAATGGGTGTCTATGAAGACAAGGTCTCGAAAAACAGGAACAAAGCCAAAGGTGTTTGGCTTGACCTCAGATACAAAAAGTCGATGGGCATTTTGAGCATCAATGACACTACCGGCCTTATCGAGATTGCAAAGCCAATCGGTGTCGTGGCGGGCGTAACGCCGATGACGAACCCTATCGTAACGCCGATGTCAAAAATCGCTTTCGCGCTCAAGACCAAGAACGCCATCATCATCTCGCCGCATCCTAAGGCCGTAAAATGCTCTACACTTGCCGTGCAGACGATCCTCGATGCCATCAAGTGCATGGATGTTCCCGAGGGCATGGTGCAGATTGTTGAAAATCCTTCCATCGAGAAGACGAAAGCGTTGATGGAACTTTGCGATGTCACGGTGGCTACCGGCGGCATGTCTATGGTGAAATCCGCTTACTCTTCTGGCAAGCCGTCGTTCGGCGTTGGCGCCGGCAACGTTCAGGTCATCCTTGACCGCAACATTGAGTACGACTTGGCCGCAGGAAAGATTGTGACCGGCCGTTCATTCGACAATGGTATCATCTGCTCCGGCGAACAGAGTTTCATTTATCCCGAAGAAGACCGCGATGCTGTAATGGATGCTTTCCGTCAGCACGGCGCATACATTGCTGCCAAAGAGGAGCGCGAGAAGGTTCTTAACGCCATTTTCCAAGACGGGCACACCGCACGCGACGTTGTGGGTCAGTCTGCCAAGATGATTGCCGACAAGGCCGGCATTTCCGTTCCGGAGGGTACCCGCATCATTGTAGTCGAGTCAAACGGCAAGTTCGGCCCCGACGACCCCATCAGCAAGGAGAAGATGTGTCCGGTGATGGGTGCATTCCCGTACAGGTTCTTCGATCAGGCTATCGAGATTGCCCAGACCAACCTTTCATTCGAAGGCAACGGCCACACGGCAGGCATTCATTCCAACAGCCAGGCCAACATCGTAAAGGCAGGTTCAGAACTGTCTGTTTCACGTGTCATCGTCAATGCCATCTGTGCAACCACTGCGGGCGGTTCTATCCAGAACGGTCTGCCTGTGACCAACACGTTGGGCTGCGGCAGCTGGGGACACAACTCCATTTCTGAAAACTTTACATACAAGCATCTGCTTAACATCACGCGTGTGGCTCCTCTGTCAACGAGAATCCATATGCCGTCAGATGATGAAATCTGGCAATAGCAGGCACGATTGCATTTTCTGCAGGAGGACAGGGCAGGCTTCGGTCGCCATGTCCTCTTTTTTGTGTTTGGGTATGCATACGAAACGGACAGGGATGAATGCCGCCAGAGGAACCAGTTCTGTTTTGTCGTTCCGTTTTTTTTTTACA
>CAVIPZ010000213.1:0-2951 GCA_963644715.1 bacterium
CGGGCAGGCATGGCCGTTTGAGAGAGGGCACTGCCTGTTCTTGGATAGACATAGATGTCGTAATTGTCCAGAATCCACTGATAATTAAGCCATTTGTCTATCGTCTGCAGATTGTCCTCGCCCATAATGAGCGCAAACTCGCGTTGTGGATACCTCTCTGAAAGCCTTGCCAGCGTATGACACGTATAGGAGGGCTGTGACATCGAGAACTCTATGTCGGAAGCCTTGAAACGAGCATCGTCACCAATCGCCAGATCCACCATATAGAGGCGCTGCCGGTCGTCGAGCAGAGACGACTTCTTCTTGAGCGGATTGCACGGGGAAACAACAAACCAAACCTCCTGCATATCAGAATGTTCAACCATATACTCGGCAATGATGAGATGCCCGACATGTATCGGATTGAACGAACCGAAGAAGAGTCCTGTCTTGAACATTGATGAATGTCTTTTTTACAAAGGGCGCAAAAATACAAAAAAGAAGCCATCCGCACGATTTCTCCAAATGTCGTCAAAGACGCTTGAATCAGGAATAAATTCGTACTTTTGCAACCTTGAAAATTTATATATATATAACAATGTTAAGAACACACACTTGCGGCGAGTTAACCATCGCCAATGTTTCGCAAACGGTAACGCTTTGCGGATGGATACAGAAGATTCGCCATCTTGGCGGCATGATTTTCATAGATTTGCGCGACAGATACGGCATCACCCAGCTGACATTCAACCACGAGGAGAAGCCGCAGCTTTGCGAACAGATCGAAAAGGCCGGACGCGAATGGGTAATTCAGGTTACTGGCAAAGTGATTGAACGTTACAGCAAGAACAAGAACCTTCCCACAGGAGATATCGAGATAGACGTGGACAACGTCACCGTACTGAACGAATCGGCAATACCGCCATTCACCATCGAGGATGTGTCTGACGGCGGCGACGAACTGCGTATGAGATACCGTTACCTCGACATCCGGAGAAACCCGGTAAAAAACAACCTTATTTTCCGCCACAAGTTAGGGCTTGAGATTCGAAAATACCTCAGCGAACATGGTTTCTTGGAAATCGAGACCCCATTTCTGGTCAACAGCACCCCTGAGGGGGCGCGCGACTTTTTGGTGCCTTCCCGCATGAACCCGGGCGAGTTCTATGCCCTCCCGCAGTCGCCGCAAACCCTCAAGCAGCTGCTGATGATTGCCGGTATGGACCGTTATTTCCAAATTGTGCGCTGCTTCCGCGACGAAGACCTCAGAGCCGACCGCCAGCCGGAATTCACTCAAATTGACTGCGAGATGTCGTTCGTGGAACAAGAAGACATCCTCAACCTTTTCGAGGGCTTAGTCAAACACATCTTCCATGTATTCAAGGGCATTGAACTTGACGACATTGAACGCATCACCTGGGCGGACGCTATGAAATACTACGGATCTGACAAGCCGGACGCCCGTTTCGGGATGCGTTTTGCTGAACTCAACGACTTGCTGCAGCACCGCTCCTTTAAAGTCTTCAACGAAGCCGAACTCATTGTCGGCATAAAAGTCGAGGGGTGCGGCAACTACTCACGCAAGCAACTTGACGGGCTCACCGAGTTTGTGAAAAGTCCGCAAGTAGGCGCTGCCGGGCTCGTCTATATTCTGTGCAACGCCGACGGCACCTACAAATCATCGGTTGACAAGTTCTATGACCAGGCAGACCTGAAAGCCGTGGCAGAGCGTTGCCAGGCAACTGCCGGCGACCTCATCCTCATCTTGTCGGGCAAGGCCATGAAGACGCGCCAGCAGATGGGCGTGTTGCGACTCGAAATGGGCAACCGTCTCGGACTTCGTCAGGCAGGCACCTACAAAGTGCTGTGGGTCATCGACTTTCCGCTGCTCGAATGGGACGAAGAGACCCAACGCTACTACGCTATGCACCACCCGTTTACGGCACCTAAACCGGAACACGAAGCGATGTTGGAGAGCAACCCCGGCGCCGTGAATGCCAATGCCTACGACCTGGTCATCAACGGTTCCGAAATCGGCGGCGGGTCTATACGTATCCACAACCCGGAACTCCAAAAGAGGATGTTCAAGGCACTGAATTTCACCGAAGAGCAGGCTCAAAGCCAGTTCGGATTCCTGATCAACGCTTTCAAATACGGAGCGCCGCCTCACGGCGGCATCGCTTTCGGCTTCGACAGAATGTGCGCTGTGCTGTCAGACTGCGACACCATCCGCGACTTCATCGCATTCCCCAAGAACAACGCCGGCCGCGACACGATGCTGCCAGCACCGACACCAATCTCGCAGGCACAGCTTGACGAGCTCAACATTGACATAAAAGCCACACCCGATGGAAAATAAGGATAACTACAATTCTTTCAGCCTGATACGTTTCATCTGGAGTCGCCGGAAAGCAATTTTGGCCGTTTGCATTGCTGCTTTCGTCATTTCAGCCGTCTGCGCTTTCCTTATCAAACCCAAATACAAGTCAACGGCCATCATCTATGCACCACGGACCAACTCCGTAGCCAAAATCCTCCTGAACGAGGAAAACTACAACGAACGGCTGGAGATAAAGGCCTATGCCAACGAGGAGGAGACAGAACAGATGATGCAGATTCTCAACGCCCGCGGCATCAAAGACTCTCTGATACGCCGGCACGGTCTGCTGGAACATTACGATATCGACACCACTTCAAAAGGCTGGCACACCAAAATCCTGAAAAAACTGGACGAGGAAATCACGATAAAAAGGACGGATTTCGGCGCCATCAAGATTTCCGTCATGGACCAAGACCCGCAGGTGGCCTTTGCCATGACAGAAGACATGCTGCACATTCTTGACACCGTAAAGAACAAAGTTGAACACGAGCGCGCCGTTGCCGCATACATCGCACTTAAGAACCAGCTCGACTCCATCACCGAGGAGGTCAGCAAAATCGACGACTCCATCCGCATCTGTATGGAACACGGT
>CAVIPZ010000214.1:0-2900 GCA_963644715.1 bacterium
CTTGGAGCGTAGGCATCCCGACTGTTGCGGTGATGTAGTTTTCGAGGGTGATGCCGGCACGGAGCGAGGCATTGTGCATAAGGTCGGATACGGTACAGTTGAGGTCTTTGGACATCTTCTCTACGATGGCATAGCTTTCGGGGTGTACGGCGCTGCCGTCGAGCGGGTTCAGGGCTTCTGGTATGCGAAGGAAGCCGGCAGCCTGTTCAAAGGCCTTCGCCCCGAAGCGCGGCACGTTTTTCAACGCCTCCCGCGAGGGGAACGGTCCATGCTCGTTGCGGTAGGTTACGATGTTCTGCGCCAATGCGGGCCCGACACCTGACACGTGCGACAGCAACTCCTTGCTGGCCGTGTTCAACGCTACGCCTACATAGTTGACGCAGCTCTCTACGGTCTGTTCCAGGCTCTCTTGAAGCCGTTTCTGGTTTACGTCGTGCTGGTATTGGCCTACGCCAATCGACTTAGGGTCAATCTTTACCAGTTCGGCAAGCGGGTCCATAAGCCGGCGGCCGATGGACACGGCTCCGCGTACGGTGACGTCGTAATCGGGGAACTCGGCGCGCGCGACTGGTGACGCCGAATATACCGAGGCCCCGTCTTCGTTGACCATAAAGGCTTTGACATCACGCTCAAAGGGGATGTGGCGTATGAAGTTCTCCGTTTCGCGCCCTGCGGTGCCGTTGCCGATGGCGATGACCTCGACTTTGTACTGCAATACCAGCCTTTTCAACTTGTCGGAAGAGAGTTTGTATTGGGCGGCGGGCGGATGGGGATAGATGGTTTCGTTGTGCAGCAGTTTCCCTTGAGGATCAAGGATTACCACTTTGCAGCCTGTGCGGAAACCGGGGTCTATGGCCAGAGTGGTCACTTGGCCGAGTGGCGCGGCGAGCAGCAACTGCCTCAAGTTGCGGGTAAATACGTTGATGGCCTCTGTGTCGGCTTTTTCTTTGTAGTGCCGCCGCATTTCGGTTTCCATCTGCGGCTGCAGCAGCCTTTTGTAGGAGTCAACGGCAGCGGTCCAGATCTGCTGCGCGCATAGCCCGTTGTGACGGATGAGCCCCCGTTTGAGGATTTTAAGAGCCTCTTCCTCTTTCGGGGCAATGGACAGGCTTAATATCCCGTCTTCCTCGCCGCGGAACATGGCCAGTATGCGGTGCGACGGGGCTTTGGCCAGAAAGTCACGGGCGTTGTAGTAATTCTTGTATTTTTCACGGTCGTCGGTCTTGTCTTTGACGCGTTTGGCGGTCATGACACTGTACCGAAGAAACTCGTTGCGCAGGCGCGCCCGCAGCCGGATGTCTTCGCTGATGTGTTCCGCTATGATGTCGCGCGCGCCGGCAAGCGCCTCGTCGGCGGTGTTTACTTGCTTTTCGGGGTTGATGTATGAATAAACCATCGCACCAAACGCGCTTTCGCTCATCTCAGGCTGCTTGAAGATGGCCTTCGCCAATGGCTCCAACCCTTTCTCTTTGGCAATAGAAGCCCTTGTCCGGCGTTTCGGACGATAGGGCAGGTACAGGTCTTCCAATTCGCTCAACGTGGCCGCCCCGTTGATTTTCTCCTCTAACTCGGCTGTCAATTTGTCTTGCTCGCGGATGGAGTCGAGTATGGAGGCACGACGCTTGTCCAACTCTGTCAGTTTGCCGTACAGTTCTTTGATCTCTTCGATTTTGACTTCATCAAGTCCGCCGGTCATCTCTTTGCGGTAACGCGAGATGAACGGAATGGTGGCGCCGCCCTCCAGCAACGACAAGGTGTTCAATACTTGCTCTTCAGGCAACGTCAGTGTTGCGGCAATCCGTTTTGCATATTGGTCAAGCATGGTGAGGAAAGATGGGGATGGAGGATTAAAGGTTTACGGAAGTAACGGCGCGCGTTATGCGGCGGTGTACTTCGTCGATGCCGATGAGGTCGATGACGGTGAACAGTTCAGGGCCTTTAGCCGCGCCTACGATAGCGATGCGCAGGCTGTTCAGGATTTGTCCCATATTGAGTTCGTTGTCGTGTATGTACTGCATGACGGCATCAGAGGCGGCAGTTTTGTCAAACGGAACAATGCCGCACAGGATGCGGTCTATTTCGAGCAGCCGCGCTCCGGTTCCCTCTTTCCAGCGCTTTTTCAGCGACTGCGGGTCATATTCCGTCGGGGCAACAAAGAAATAATGGGCCTGTTCCCAAAAGTCGCCCGTGAAATTGAGCCGGTCTTTGATCAGTTCGATGACCTTCTTGACGTATCCGGCGTCGCAGGAGATGCTTTTCTCTTGCAGCGTTTTCTCAAAATAGGGATAGAGTTCGTCCGCGCTTTTGCTGAGGATGTATTCGTGGTTGAACCATTTGGCCTTGTCAAGAGAGAATTTGGCGCCCGATTTGCTGATTTTGTCGAGCGAGAAGAGCTGTATCAGTTCCGGCAGCGACATCAGTTCCTGTTCGGTGCCCGGATTCCAGCCGAGGAGAGCCAGCATATTGATGACGGCTTCGGGCAGATAGCCGGCTTCGCGGTAGCCCGACGAGATTTCGCCCGATTTAGGGTCGCGCCATTGGAGCGGGAATACGGGAAAGCCGAGCCGGTCGCCGTCGCGCTTGCTGAGTTTGCCGTTGCCGTCGGGCTTGAGCAGCAGCGGCAGGTGGGCAAACTGCGGAGCCTCCCATCCGAAAGCCTTGTACAACATCACATGCAGCGGTGCCGAGGGCAGCCACTCCTCGCCGCGGATGACGTGCGTGATTTTCATCAGATGGTCATCTACAATGTTGGCCAAATGATAGGTGGGCATGCCGTCAGACTTGTACAGCACCTTGTCGTCGAGTAGGTTGGAGTTGACTACCACTTCGCCTCGTATCAGGTCATGCACGTGGATGTCGGTGTCGGCAGGGTATTTGAAACGTACCACATAGTGCTCGCC
>CAVIPZ010000215.1:0-2893 GCA_963644715.1 bacterium
CCTCAAAACCCTGCACCTTGCCATAGAGGGCGGAAACGGACAGAAATGGAAGTCGAAATGCGAACGCCGCAGCCCCAACTACCTGACCGATATCCGTGAACTGCTTGTCGTTAAAGCCTGAAAGAAAACAGACAATCCAATTTGTCTGCAGAGGTTCTCGTCAGTGCCCCGGCAGACAGTAGCGCAGCCGGTCCTCGTCGCCGATCGGGCGCAGCACGCGGCAAGGATTGCCTACCGCCACAACGTTGTCAGGGATGTTGCGGGTGACTATGCTGCCGCCGCCAATCACCACGTTGCTGCCGATGGTGACCCCGGGCATCACCTGCACCCCGGCGCCAATCCAGACATTGTCACCTACCGTTATCGGACAGGCAAACTCCAACCCCTGATTTCGGCGTTCAAAGTCAACAGGATGCCCTGCTGTGTGAAAGCCGCAATGCGGAGCCACAAAAACATGGTCGCCGAACGTCACTTTTGCGCAGTCGAGGATGACAAGGTTGTGGTTGGAGAAAAAGTGCTCGCCGATTTCAATGTTGTAGCCATAGTCGCACCAGAACGGCGACATAATGCAGGGAGCATCAGCCGTTTTGCCCAACAGCTGTTTCAGAACCGCTTGCCGTGCCTCCTCGTCTGACGGAATCAATGCGTTGAAGCGGAAGCATAAATCCTTGGCCCTAAGCCTGTCGGACTGCAACTCCTCATCAATGGCATTGTAAAGCAGCCCCTTGAGCATCTTTTCCTTTTCTGTCAAGGTATCCTGCCCTGACTTTGTTCTGTTTTCCATAATCTCTGTCATTGTCTGTTCTCTGTAATAAAAATGTTGGTTGTTTCCGGACATTCCGGACAAGTCAAAAAAAAACGGTCTGTCTTTTCATATCGGCATTGAAACCTGCGACAGCCTTGTGACAATCCAGATGGTCAAGACAACTTGCAAGACCAGCAGCGCAGGAACACCGTATTTGAATTTCTTGTGTTGCGTCTTGTGGTGAAAAACTTTCATGCCCAGCCATACGCCGAGACTGCCTCCTATGGCGGCAAGCAAGAGCAGCACCGCCTCGGGGGTGCGCCAAATGCCTTTCTGCGCCTTGCGCTTGTCGATGCCGAAAGCAACAAAGGCAACGATGTTGATGACTATAAGATAGATTGTCAATTGCATTTTTCGCGCTCTACATAATGAGACATGGCATTTTTTTCCGACCATACAGCATCGTCTGAACAAAGGTCGTCAATTTTCCACTCCCCGTTCTCGAAAACGAGACTGACGCGAACGCGGTGGTCTGTTCCGCAGTTGCGCACGACAATCTCCGCACTGTATCGGTCGTTGCCCTGCCATATGCCTGAAACCAAGTGCATAGCGAGTCCTTGGAAATCTTGCCCGCACACCCAATGGTCGTAGTCAAAGAAGCCGACAAGTCCTTTTTGAGCCTGGCATTCGTCAAGGGCATTCACCTTACGGAAGAGTTCATTGTAGGACGCCGACATGTAGCGAGCCTCGAAGTCCGGGCTTTGACTCAACACAGAGGGGTCGTCTTCGGCTTTCGAGTACCAGGCGAACACGTCGGCATAAATGGAGCGCAGGCGCGACTGTGCGGCATTGTTTACGGCCTGTTCGGTCCACAATTCAATATTGTCAGGAAGCTTGGTGCTGTCAGCAGTATCCGAGGATTGTGCTTGACCGGTGGTGTTCATTCCGTCAGATTTAGGGGCACATCCGGCAAGCGTGCAAACCGCCGCAATAAAAATCAATGTTCTGATTTTCATTTCTTTAGTATTCAAATAAACGCGGCCAAACCGCAATGAAATCGATGCGGCAAATATAATTTATTTTATTGCTGCCGGAAGTTCAGAATTTTGATGCGTTACGCGTGCCGTTCCATCTTCCATCTTAAGTCTTAAGTCCGCCCGGGGCTTGTGCGTTGGATTAAAAAGTCATAAGTCTAACTTCAAGCCTTGTTATCAGCAGGATTGCGGAAAGGCTTTCCTTTCAGCTGGCTCAGTATGACGCCCACAACTACGATGACAACTCCAGCTAATTTCTGCCAGGTTATGGATTCCTGTCCCACGAGCGCGGCGCAAAACAAAGTGACGATAGGAATGGCGTTTGCGAAAATGGAAACTTTGGTGACGGATATGATCTTGGCGGCGTAGGCATAACACATGTAGGCACCGGCCGAGCAGAAAACAGCGAGGCAGACCAGCGAACTGACCGTCTGCACGTTCCAGGCAAGCCCGTGCCACTGGTGAAGGTCAAAGATGCAAACCAGCACAAGGTAGAACGGTATGGCCAGCATGTTCTGAAATGTGGTTACGGTTGCCGCCCCGTAGTTTTTAAGCAGCCTGTTCAAGACAATGCTGTAGCCGCCTGCCGCCACCACCGCCAGCATCAGCAACGAGAACCCCTTGAGACTGAACCGTGCGTATGCGCCGCCTCCGAACGACATGACAAACAACCCCGCAACCGAGAGCAACGCTCCGGCGAAAAAGTTACGATCAAGCGACTCGCCTTCAACAAAATGCATGCAGACGGAAACCACGATGGGTATGAGCGCGATGACCAATGCGGCAAAACTGGCATCTACATACTGAAGCCCGAAATCTTCGCCGATGAAATAGAGGAAAGGTTCAAAAAAAGCGAGCGCGACAAACAGCATACGGTCGCAACGACGGATTTTCTCTAGTTTGCGGCCTGCTTTGAAAAGGGTGTAAAACAGGATTGAAGCAATGACCAGCCGCAGGAATACGATTGTGCATACGGGGAAGCCGCCATTGAGCAACGATTTGGTCCATACAAAACTTATGCCCCAAAAAAGCATGGAAAAGGTAATGGCTGCATAGCCCGAAAGCAATTTCGGTGTGCGCATGGCGAATGGCTGGTTAAGTGCGGCTTGTGGCG
>CAVIPZ010000216.1:0-2893 GCA_963644715.1 bacterium
GAGATCGAAGATTTCATACAACGGCTCGGGCTGGAATAGGACTCGCTTTGTTGAATCATCTTTCAGAAAATCAATGCAATAAATAAATTATAAAATCATCAAACCACAATGAAAAAACTATTTCTGATTACGCTGGGCGTGTGCTGTATGGGATTTGCCATGGCGCAGCCCGCAACCAAGGGAGGCGGACTTACCTCCGAACAAATCAATGAACTGAAAGGTTCTTACAAGTCCACTACGGGCGACAAGGCTTTACGCAATGCGGTGGTGGCCAACAGCATCGACAAGTTGGCGCGCAATTATGAAAACAGCACCGCTTTTGACGCCCATTTTTCAAACAAAGTGCCCTCTCAAGCCATCACCGATCAGGAGTCGTCGGGGCGCTGCTGGATGTTTACCGGCATGAATGTGCTCCGTTCAAAGGCCATTGCCCGTTATGACCTTCCCGCAGACTTCCAGTTCTCGCAGTGCTACACGTTCTTCTGGGACCAGCTGGAGAAAGCCAACCTGTTTTTGCAGGCCGTGCTCGACAACCGCGCAAAATCCATAACCGACGAAACCGTGCAATGGCTCTTCAAGAACCCGCTGAGCGACGGCGGCCAGTTTACGGGCGTGGCAAACCTGATTGACAAATACGGCATTATGCCGAAAGACGCAATGCCCGAAACCTACAGCAGCAATAACACCGGCCGGATGTCAGAACTCATAAAGCTGAAACTCCGCGAGGACGCCCTGCAACTCCGTGACATGGCCAACAACAAAAGCACAACTGAAAAGATGTTGCAAGACAAGAAGATGGAAATGCTGAAAACAGTTTACCGTATGCTTGCCTATACGCTTGGCGAACCGCCCGCACAGTTTACATGGACCCGCCGCGATGCCAAAGGCAATGTGGTGAGCACCGAAACCTATACGCCAAAATCGTTTGCCGAGGCTTTTGTGAAAGAGGATTTCTCAAAGTATTATATGATTATGAACGACCCTACACGCCCCTACTACAAGGTGTATGAGATAGAGTACGACCGGCATGTGTATGACGGACAGAACTGGAAATACCTCAATTTGCCGATGAACGAGATCGCCGATATGGCTATCGCTTCCATCAAAGACAGCACGATGATGTACTTCTCGTGCGACGTGGCCAAGTTCCTTGACCGCGAAAAAGGCTATATGGACATCAACAATTACGACTACGGCTCCCTGTTCGGCACTACATTCGGCATGGACAAGAAGCAGCGCATCGAGACCTACGCCAGCGGTTCGTCACATGCTATGACGCTCTGTGCCGTGGATCTTGACAAAGACGGCAAGCCCGTCAAGTGGATGGTCGAGAACAGCTGGGGAAGCAACTACGGGCACAACGGATTCCTGATCATGACCGACGAGTGGTTCAACGAGTACATGTTCCGTCTGGTGGTGGAAGAGAAGTACATCCCCGCCAAGACTCTCAAGCTTTTCAAACAGGAGTCTGTCATGCTGCCGGCATGGGATCCTTTGTTCGCTCCCGAAGACTAACTGAAACAGTAACAAGGCAAATCAGGTTCCGGACACCACCGGAACCTGATTTTGTCAATTATTCAACAGCCAACAATGAAAAAGACACTCTCAACAATATTGTTCCTCTTCTGTGCCGTGGCGCTCTTTGCGCAGAAAGCGGATGAGATCTGCGGCATATACCATTCGATAGACCCGTTTTCAAAAGAGGGGTCGCAGTGCCAGATTTACCGCGCGACAGACGGCACCTACGAGGCCAAGGTGGTTTGGGTGGAGAATCCGAAAAAGAAAAAACAGTTAGGGCTGGTTTTTATGACAAAACTGACTTACAATGCAAAAGAGGCAGAGTACCAGAAAGGGAAACTGAAATACCCGGGCAAACCGGGCACCTACAGCACCTATGTCAAGATGTCGCCCGACAAGAACACCTTGCACATGCGGGGGTATCTAGGCATGTCGTTTCTTGGCAAAACGGTTGATTGGCATCGCGAGAGCAAGGTGCGGGTGCAGAAATAACGGATGATTCCTATTTCGTGATTTCGTCAAGCATCTCCCACAGCAGTCGCGTGGGCAGTCCCATCACATTGTAGAACGAGCCGTTGATGGCGCGGATGCCGATGCAGCCTATCCATTCCTGCACGCCGTAGGCTCCGGCCTTGTCGAGGGGCTTGTAGCGGCTGACGTAGTATTCGAGCTCTTCTTCTGTAAGTTGGGCAAAGGTGACCTCGGTGGAACGGTAGTCGGTCAGCGTTTTACGGCTTGTGGCTACGGTAAGGCCGCTATACACGGTGTGGGTGCGTCCCGAAAGGGTTTGCAGCATAGCCAGCGCGTCAGCTTCGTTTTTAGGTTTCCCGATAATCCTCCCGTCGGCCACTACAATCGTGTCGCAGGCTATGAATATCGTCTTCGCGTCGTGTGCGGGAATGTCGATGCCCGAGAGTTTGAGCCTCGACAGGAACTCAACCACCTGCTCGGGCGGCAATGCCGGGTCGTAAGTCTCCTCCACATCCACCTTCAGAACCTCAAAATCAATGTCCATATCCTGCATGAGCGCCCGCCGCCGGGGCGACTGCGAAGCCAGGCAAATCTTGTAGCCGTTAAGTCTTTCTAAAAGCATCTCTTTTTAAATCAATAAATTGAACTTTGAAACAAAGAAGCTGCAAAAATAGTATTTTAAAAAGGAAAATAAGGCTTTTTTCCCCGGCGCAGTAGTTTAGAACTTAGAATTTAGAACTTAGAATTTAGAATTTAGAACTTAGAATTTAGAACTTAGAGCTTAGAGTTTAGAGCGTTACGCGTATTGTTCCGTTTTCCTTTCTGCGATGTTGAGGCTCGTTTGGCTCGGGGCGCGGCTTGCTCCGGCGGTTTCACCGCCGGTTATGGTCATTGGCCGCTCGTT